>JAFAFY010000142.1 GCA_023423235.1 Pseudomonadota bacterium | reverse complement strand
GCGATGCTGCGGATCGCGGCCTACGAGCTGCAGCACCGCGTCGATGTGCCGTATCGCGTGGTCATCGACGAGGCGCTGAAGACGGTCAAGCGTTTCGGCTCCGAGCACGGCCACACCTACGTCAACGGCGTGCTGGACCAGGCCGCCGCGGCCTGGCGTGCGCCCGAGGTCGGGGCGCTGCGCTCGCGCTGAGCCTGCGGCGATGACGGCCGGTGCCGGCGAGTTCGACCTGATCGCGCGCATCCGTGCGCGGGTCGCGCCGCGCGAGGACGTGGTGCTGGGCATCGGCGACGATGCCGCGCTCCTACAGCCGCCGGCGGGCCGCCAACTGGTGGTGGCGATGGATACGCTCAACGCCGGTGTGCATTTCCCCGATGGCACCGCGCCTGCCGACATCGGCTGGAAGGCGCTTGCGGTCAACCTGTCGGATCTCGCCGCGATGGCGGCGACCCCGGCCTGGTGCACGCTGTCGCTGTCGTTGCCGGCCTCCGATCCGGCCTGGGTCGACGGTTTCCTCGACGGGTTCCTCGCGCTGGCCGCCGCGCATGGCATGGCCCTGGTTGGCGGCGATACCACGCGCGGGCCGCTGTCGGTCTGCGTCACCGTGCATGGCCTGGTCGCGCCGGGCCGCGCGCTGCGGCGCGATGCGGCCGTGGCCGGCGACGATCTGTGGGTCAGCGGCACGCTGGGCGATGCCGCCGCGGCGCTGGCGCAGTGGCGGCAGGGCGACGGGCCCGTCGACGCCTGGCTGCGCGCGCGCCTGGACCGGCCGACGCCGCGGCTCGCGCTGGGCGCGGCGCTGGCCGGCACCGCACACGCCGCGATCGATGTCTCCGACGGCCTGCTGGCCGATCTCGGCCACATCTGCGCCGCCAGCGGGGTCGGCGCCGACGTCGATGTCGATGCCCTGCCGGCATCCCCGGCCCTGCAGGCGTACTGCGTGGGCGATGCGCGCCGGCAGCTGCAGGCGAGCGGCGGCGACGACTACGAGCTGTGCTTCAGCGCGCCGGTGCAGGCCCGCGCTGCGGTGTTGCAGGCCGGCGCCGACAGCGGCACCGCGGTGACCCGCATCGGTCGCATCGTGGCCGGGCAGGGCATCGACGTCCGCGATGCGGGCTTGGCGCCATGGCGGCCCGGACGATCCGGCTTCGACCACTTCGGCCCGCGCTGACGGGCACCGCGACGCGGGCGCTCAACGCCCCAGGTGCGCCGGTGGCCGTCGCTTCACTTCCTCGGGCAACAGACTCAGCACCTCGTCGATGATGCCCGGCAGCGCCGCCTCGCTGTAACCGCGATGGATGAAGGCGACGCGGCCGTCGCGGTCCAGCATGAACATGTGCGGCAGCGCTTCCACACCGTACTCCGCGGCCAGCGTGCCGCGCGCGTCATGGACCCAGGTCAGGTCGATGTCGCGGTTCTGGCGGATCACCGCATTGAACTCGCGGCGCAGCTCCTTGAAGTTCACCGCGATCACTTCCAGCGCGTCGCGCCCGACCACCTGCTGGAAACGGCCCAGCACCGGCAGCTCCTTGCGGCACGGCGGACACCATGACGCCCAGAACGTGACGATGACGACCTTGCCGCGCAAGGCCGCCAGATCGACCGGCTGGCCTGTGCGGTCCTTGGTGCCGATGTCGGGCGGCAGGCTGCCGATGGCCGGCGGCGCCTGCGCGTGACCGGTGCCTGCGGCCAACAGGCCGAGTGCCAGGGCGAGCGCCAGCACGGGCGCGCGCAGCAGTGCCGATGTCCCCATCGTCGTTCTCCCTGATCGGCCCGGATGGCGCCGGGCCTGTCCCCGCGGCGATGGTCGCATGCCCGTCGCCGGCATGGCAGCCGTCGCGCGCTTCTCAGTCGGGCATACGGGCGCGCGCACGCAGGCACGCGTCTGCCTTGTGATCGCCATCGCAGGATCGGACATCGCGCCGCGCGACGTTCCGGCATTGCCTGCCTGCATTGATCGAGATCAACGCGGCCGTCGGCATCGACGCGTCCAATACCCGCACTTTCCACAGGGGTTTTCCATCGTCATGCGCACCGACCAGTTCCAGAACATCCTCGCCGACCTCAACGGCTCGACGTCCGACATCGAGGCCTCGGCGCTGATCTCGGTCGATGGCCTGATGATGTCCTCGGCGATGCCGCAGGGCATGGACGAGGATCGTGTCGGCGCGATGTCCGCCGCCCTGCTGGCGCTGGGCGAGCGCACCGCGCGCGAACTGGCGCGCGGCACGCTGGAGCGCGTGCTGGTCCAGGGCGAGGACGGCTACGTGATCATGTCCGCCGCCGGTCCCGAGGCGGTGCTGACCGTGCTCGCGCGCGGCAACGCCCGCCTCGGGCTGGTGTTCCTGGACATCAAGCGCGCCGCCAGTGCACTGGCGCGGATCATCTGAGGAGGCCGGCGATGTCACTTCCCGACATGGACATTCCCGCCGCGCCGCATCGCTCGCTGCGCATGCGCTATCACGACGGCAGCGAGCGGCAGGTGTACTGGACCGAGCACGAAGTGCCGTATCCGGATGGCCGCCTGATCGTCTCGCGTACCGATCTCGACGGCGTGCTGACGCATGCCAACGCCGCGTTCGTGGAGATCAGCGGCTATCCGCGCGAGGCGCTGATCGGCGCGCCGCACAGCATCCTGCGCCATCCCGACATGCCGCGCGAGGCGTTCCGCCAGCTGTGGCAGACGGTGCAGGCCGGCGGCAAGTGGCACGGCTACGTCAAGAACCTGTGCCGCGATGGCTCCTTCTACTGGGTCTATGCCACCGCGCTGCCCAACATCCGCGACGGTCGCGTGGTCGGCTATACCTCGGTGCGGCGCAAGCCCTCGCGCGCGCGCATCGAGGCCATCCTGCCGCTGTACCGGCAGTGGCGCGAGGCCGAAGCCGCGGGCGGCGCCGCGCTGCCGGAGGCTGCGGCATGACCTTCAACTTCATGGTGGCACCGGATTTCCCGCCGCATGCGTTTCCCGGCTGGTACATGCTCAACACGCTGCTGCAGCGGCGCTCGGGCATCGGCCTGCACCTGCAGATGCCGGCCGACACGCGCGAGCAGGCCGCGCTGCTGGCCGCCGATCCGCCCGACCTGATCTACGCCAATCCCTTCGACGCCACCGCGCTGGTACGCGAGCAGGGCTACCGCGCGTTCGCGCGCCCGGTGGGCCGCGCCGACGAGATGGTCATCGCCACGCGCGCCGATTCGCCGCTGCGCGTGGTCGAGGACCTGCGTCCCGGTGCACGCATCGCCGTGACCGACAACCGCGACGTGCGCCTGATCGGCCTGCGCCTGCTGGAACCGGCCGACCTCGCCGATGCCGACCTGCAGTGGCTGCACGCCGACAGCTGGCCGGCGCTCGCGCGCCAGCTGCTGGCCGGCGACGCCGATGCCGGCTTCTTCCTGGCCGATGCCTACCACGCGCTGTCGCGGCTGACCCGCGAGCGCCTGCACGTGCTGGTCGAGAGCCGGCTGTGCGACATCAGCCACGTGCTGCTGGCGCATCCGCGCATCGACGCCGACCTGCCTGTGCTGCGCACCGCGCTGCTGGGCGTGGGCAGCGCATCGGCCAATCCGGCCGGCGACGCCGCGGTGCTCGACGCGCTGGGCCTGCCGCAGGGCTTCGAGGCGATGGACGATGAGGATGTCGAGTTCATGATCGACCTGATGGACACGCTGCTGGACTGACCGATGCGAACCGTCCCCGCCCCCGATACCCGCACATCCGGGCGCCGCGCAGCCGACGCGGATCTCCGCGCCACGCTGCGCAGCCACACCCGCGAGGTCGCCCGCCGCCCGCAGGACGCCGGCGCGCACCTGGCGCGGCTGCACGCGGCGCTGCGCCTGCCGGGTGAAGAGCCGGTGCAGGGCGTGCTGGCCGACCTGTTCGTCGGCCTGTCGCGCGAGGAGCCGACGGTGTGCGAGAACGCACTGCAGATGGTCGGGGCCCGGCTCAACCCCTACGTGCTGCAGGCATTCGCGCGCGCCGTACGCGGTCCGCGGGTGTTCCGCATCACCCCGCTGGCCACGCGCTGGAGCGTGCTGGCGCAGCCGTCGGCGGAAGTACCTACGCGCCGCCGCCGCGGCAACTCCGACGATTCCAGGCGCCTGGCGCGCGAGGTGTTCGAGGCGCTCTACGAAGGCGAGCCGACCGAGGCGGCGCGGATCGAACAGCGTTTCCTCGACCACTGCATCTCCTGCCACGACAAGCTGGCCTTCATGCTGGCGATGCGCGACCTGCGCCGCGCCGACATCGTCGTCGACGAACGCTGGGAGCGGGTCTCGGCCTGGCTTACCCAGCACGACAGCTTCGGCGACGCGCAGCCCGACGCGACGCCGGGGCATGGATTCCTTCTGATGGACCTGCCGCGATGACCGATACCGATGTCTGGCTGACCCTGACCCCGCTGGGCACGCTGCATGCGTTCGCCGATGCCGAGCCTGATGCGACCCAGCGCGCATTGCAGAAACTGCTGTCGGGACGCAACGCGCTGCGCCAGGACGAGTGGGCCGAGGGCGTCAGCCACCACCAGGAGGTGCTGGCCGAGGCGCGCAGCCGCGACTGGATCGGCATGCTGCGCCGGCCGGTGCCGGGCCCGGACGTGCGCCTGGACGATTTCGCCCAGCACGTGATCGCGCCGCTGTCGGGCGAGCGCCGCGCGGTGCTGGCCTCCGACGGTGGCTTCTGCCTCGGCTACTCGGGCGTGGATCTGGACGAAGCCGAGGCGCTGAGCGTGGCCGCGGCCGATTTCGCCGCCTATGCGCGCCGCCAGAGCCAGCGCGGCTGGACCGGCGCGCAGCGCTACGTCTCGTTCTTCTCGGACATGCACCTGCTGGTGCCCGACTGGTCGTTCGTACCGTTCTGGGTCGATGGCGCCGGCTACTGGCTGATCGCCGGCGGCGAGCCGCTGCTCAACAACCTGGCGATGGTGGAACTGGTGTGGAGCATCCGCCTGGCCGGCAAGCGCTTCCGCCCCGACGCGGGCACGGCCTCCGCATAGCGGCAGCTTGCGCTTGTCCGGTGCGCCGCGCGCGTATCGGGCGGCGTTCGCGCAACGACCGGCGCGGCGGGAAGCCGGTAGCCGCTCAGATGTCGTCGGCGCGGAACGCGTCGCGGATCCAGCGCAGGGTCGTGGCGTCGCCCGCGCCGCTGCTCTCCACCACGTCGAAGCGGCAGGCGGCCTCGCGCAGCGCAGGTTCGGCCTGCAGGAACTGCTGCGCCGCCAGCACCAGCCGCCGGCGCTTGCCGGCATCGACCGAGGCCGCGCCGCCGCCGAAGGCATGGCTGCGCCGGTGGCGTACTTCGACGAACACCACGCAATCGCCGTCGCGCATCACCAGGTCGATCTCGCCGCCGCGACAGGCGACATTGGCCGCGACCAGGCGCAGCCCCGCGGCCTGCAGATGCGCGCAGGCCTGGCGTTCCGCCGCCGCGCCATCGCGGCGGCGCGTGTTCAACCGCCGGCGTCCGCGTGCGGGACGATGTGGCCGCCACGCCAGCTGGCCCAGGCCGGCGTGCGCAGCACGGTGCCGTCGGGCGCGATGCGCAGCATGCCGGTGGCGCCGCCGATGGCCGAATCCGGCCGCAGCGCCAGGTGTTGCAGATAGCCGCTCAGCAGCCAGGCGTCGTTGCCGAAGGCGAACAGCTTGGCGGCCTGGCCGCGCGCGGTCGGCAGCTCGGACGATACGCTCGCCAGCGGCGGCAGCGACCGCGCACTGGCGCCGGTGAGCCAGCTTTCGGTGGGGAACACGATACCGTCGAGGATCTGGTCCTCTTCGGCCTTGCCCGTGCCCAGCGTCAGCTGCGAGGTGCCGATGCGCAGGCGGCTGCCCAGGCCCGCGAGCGAGAGCTGCGGCGCGACCACCCGCGCCTGGTTGCCGCGCAGCGCCAGGAACACCGCGTCGACGCCCGGCTGCGCTTCGACCGCGGCACGCAGTGCCGGGGTCTGGTCGCCGGGCGCGTCGCCGACGATGGCGAGGGTGGCGACCACGCTGCCGCCTTCCTGGGTCAGGCGGGCGCGCAGCGCGTCCACGCTGCGGCGCGCGTTGTCGTCACCGTTGCTGAGCACCAGCACGTTGCGTGCATTGCGCGCGAGCAGGAACTGCGCGGCGGCGTCGCCCTCGTCTTCCGGTGCCAGCGAGAACGCGGCCGCGTTGTCGGGCGCGGCCTGGTTGCCGCGGTTGAGCGCCAGCAGCGGCACGCCGCCGGCGGACTGGAACAACGCCGTCACTTCGTCGCGGCCCAGCGGACCGACCACCTGGTCGGCGCCCTCGGCCACCGCGCGCGCATAGGCCGCCGCGGCGCCTGCCGGGGTACCGGCGGTGTCGTAGAACGCCAGTTCCGGGCGCGTGCGGCGCTCGCCGTAGTAGCCGGCCAGCAGGCCGTCGCGGACCGCGCCGGCGGCCGTTGCCAGCGCGCCGGACATCGGCAGCAGCACGGCCAGCTTGCGCGGCGGGCGGTAGCCGTCGCTTTCGGCCGGCGGGCGGCTGTCGTCGAAGGCCCAGCGGCCGGGATCGGCGGCGACCTGCGACGGTGCCTCGGCATCGCCCGGGGCGCGCGAGGTCTGCACGGTGGCGCAGCCGGCGGCGAATACCGCCAACGCCAGACCCAGGGCAAGACGCGCGGCGCGCAGGCCCGGGGCCGGGAAGAACGACGTCGAAGCTGCCATGTTGCGGTCCCGCTGCAGGATAATGGCCGCATTCTAACGTTCCCCCTGCGTGGAGACGATGTCGGCAGCCCCCGCCCCACACGCCGTGCCCGGCATCCTGCATGTCGTGGCCACGCCGATCGGCAACCTCGGCGATCTGTCGCCGCGCGCGCAGGAAACCTTGCGCGCGGTTGCCGCGGTCTGTGCCGAGGACACCCGGCATACCCGGCAGCTGCTCGGCCACTTCGGCATCGAGCGGCCGCTGGTCGCGCTGCACGAGCACAACGAGGACGCGCTGGCCGAGGCCCTGGTGGCGCGCCTGCTGGGCGGCGAATCGCTGGCGCTGGTCAGCGACGCCGGCACGCCGCTGGTCAGCGATCCCGGCTTCCGCCTGGTGCGCGCGGCGCGCGCGGCCGGCATCCGGGTCTCGCCGGTGCCCGGCCCCAGCGCACTGGTCGCCGCGCTCAGCGTCGCCGGCCTGCCCAGCGACCGCTTCGTGTTCGAGGGCTTCCTGCCGGCCAGGGCCGGCGCACGCCGCGAGCGCCTGCAGGCGCTGGCCGCCGAGGCGCGCACGCTGCTGTTCTACGAGTCCTCGCACCGGATCGACGAGATGCTGGCCGACGCCGTGCAGGCCTTCGGCGCCGCGCGTCCGGCGGTGCTGGCGCGCGAGCTGACCAAGCTGTTCGAGACCGTGATCGACGGCAGCCTCGGCGCGCTGCACGCCCAGGTGCTGGCCGATCCCAACCAGCGCAAGGGCGAGTTCGTCGTGCTGGTGCAGGGGGCGGGCGAGGATGCCGATGCGCGCATCGCCGAGGGCCGGCGCGTCTACGCCCTGCTGTGCGACGAGCTCAAGCCATCGGCTGCGGCCAGGCTTGCGGCCGAGATCACCGGCGCGCCGCGCAAGGCGCTCTACGGCTCGGGAACCGACGACGCCTGAGCCGGTCCAACCCGGCCTCGATGACAGGGAGTGGGTCGTATGCCGTTGCACCGTCTCTGGCCGCTGCTGGCCGTGCTTGCCTGGTCACTTGCCCTGTCGGCCTGCAGCTATCGGCTGCAGGAATCGCACATCGTGCGCCCGCGGCCGGCGCCGGCCACCGACCTTGCCGCGCTGGCGGCCGAGTTCCCCGGTTACGCCTTCGCCGAGTCGCGGATCGACACCGGCGATGGCGAATCGCTCTACAGCCTGCGCCTGACCCGGCCCGATGCGCGCGCGACGGTCGTCTACTTCGGCGGCAACGGCTATCGCATCGGCCTGCACGGCCGCTACAGCCTGCGCGCCTACCACGCGCTGCCGGTCAACCTGGTGCTGGTCGATCATCGCGGCTATGGCGGCAGCAGCGGTACGCCGACCGTTGCGACGCTGCGCGACGACGCGCTGCGCACCTACGACGGGCTGCGCGCCGATCCGCAACTGGCGGCACTGCCGCTGCTGGTGCACGGCCAGTCGCTGGGCAGCTTCCTGGCCGGCTACGTGGCCAGCGAGCGCCGGCTCGACGGCCTGGTGCTGGAGAGTTCGATGACCACCGCCGACGACTGGGCCCGCGACATGCGCGCCCGCGCCGGCTTCTGGACCCGGCTGGCGGTGCGGCGCATCGACATCGCGCCGCCGCTGCGCCTGGCCGGCAACCTGCCGGTGGTGCAGGCGCTCGACGAGCCGGTGCTGTACGTGGTCGGCGCCGACGACAGGACGACCGCGCCGGCATTCTCGCAGGCGCTGTTCGACGCCACGCCGCTGCCCGAGGGCGACAAGCGGCTGCTGGTGGTGCCGGGGCGCGGCCACGATACCGCCAGCCTGTCGCCGGAGTTCCAGGCGGAGATGCTGGCGCTGCTGCAGCGGGTCGGCGCCTGAGCCGGCCCTGCGCAAAGCGAGCCTGTCGCCACCGCCACCGCAACCGCCACCGCCACCGCCACCGCCACGTGCCCGTCTTGCGCGGGCGTCGGGTTGTCTTGCCGGCATCCATGATGTTGCGGATGTCGGCGATCGGGATCCCGCGATGGCATGGACGCAGGGTCATGATCTGCGCGGTGCAGGAGGGATCGTGCGAGAATGCGCGCGGCGGAGTCGGCCAGAC
>JAFAFY010000027.1 GCA_023423235.1 Pseudomonadota bacterium | reverse complement strand
TTCCTGCTGGAAAACTTCCGGCCGGAGATCCGCCAGTACTTCATCGAGGACGACCAGGCCGAGGTGCCGTTCTCGCGCCAGCAGCGCGACCTGGTGTACCGGCGCGCGAAGAACGTCAGCGACGTGGTGCCGTTCGGCAGCGAGTTGCCGATGTACGGTTCCAGCTACGAGTGGATCAACCACTCGCTGGCGCCGGCGCACGCGGCCTCGCACGACTTCCGCGTGCCGGTGGGCGAGGACCGCGCCCAACCCTACGCGGCCAGCGTGTTCAACATCTCGGCGATGAGCTTCGGCTCGCTGTCGGCGAATGCGGTCCGCGCCCTCAATCGCGGCGCCAAGCTCGGCAACTTCTTCCACGACACCGGCGAGGGCGCGATCTCGCGCTACCACCGCGAGGCCGGTGGCGACCTGGTGTGGGAGATCGGCTCGGGCTACTTCGGCTGCCGCGACGCGCAGGGCCGGTTCGACGAGGCGCGCTTCGCCGAGAACGCCGCCGGCGCGCAGGTCAGGATGATCGAGGTCAAGCTCTCGCAGGGCGCCAAGCCCGGCCATGGCGGCATGCTGCCAGGGGCCAAGGTGACGGCGGAAATCGCGGTGACGCGCGGCATTCCGGAGGGCATCGACTGCGAGTCGCCGGCGGCGCACAGCACGTTCTCCACGCCGGTCGGCCTGCTGGAATTCGTCGAACGCCTGCGCACGCTCTCGGGCGGCAAGCCGACCGGGTTCAAGCTGGCGATCGGTCATCCCTGGGAGTGGTTCGGCATCGCCAAGGCGATGCAGGAAACCGGCATCCTGCCCGATTTCATCGTTGTGGACGGCGCCGAGGGCGGCACCGGGGCCGCGCCCTCGGAGTTCATCAACCATGTCGGCCTGCCGCTGCAGGAAGGCCTGATGCTGGTGCACAACACGTTGGTGGGCATCGGCCTGCGTGACCGCGTGCGGGTGGCGGCCGCGGGGCGCATCACCAGTGGTTTCGACATCGCCCGTGCGCTGGCGATGGGCGCGGACTGGTGCAACGCTGCGCGCGGTTTCATGTTCGCGCTCGGTTGCATCCAGTCGCGCAGCTGCCACACCGACAAGTGCCCGACCGGCGTCGCCACCCAGGACCCGGCGCGCTGGCGCAGGCTGGATGTCGAGGACAAGGCGCAGCGCGTGTTCCATTTCCACCAGAACACCCTGCGCGGGCTGCGCGACATGCTGGGTGCCGCGGGCCTGGAACATCCGATGCAACTGGGCCCGGAGCACATCCTGCGCCGGGTGACGCCGACCGAAGTGCGTTCGCTGGCTGCGCTATACCGGTTTCTGGACCCAGGTGAACTGGTCGACAGCGTGCCCGAGCATGCGGTGTTCCGCACGTTCTGGCCGGTGGCGCGCAGCGACAGCTTCATGCCGCCGGCGCGGGTGCGGACGATGGAGACGGCGAAGTCGCATTGAGGCGGGTGTCGCGCGCCGCTTGGTGACGCGCGCGACGCGGATGTCGCGGTCGTCGGGTTGCCGCTGGTGTCCGTGGTGTTGCCGCCGCATCGCGCGTGCCCGGTCCGGAGATCGCAGCGCGGGCGCGGGCGCCAGCGCCGGCGTGCCGTTTCAGTCGAACAGTTCCAGCAGCCGTTCGGTCGGCCGGCCGATGACGGCGCGATCGCCGTGGACCAGGATCGGTCGCTCGATGAGTTTCGGGTGCGCGGCCATCGCGGCGATGATCGCGGCATCGTCCTTCGCAGGATCGTCCAGCCCGAGCGTGCGGTAGTCGTCCTCGCCGGTGCGCAGCAGGGCGCGCGGCGCGATGCCGAGCTGGCGCAGCAGCGTCTGCAGCGCGGCGGCATCGGGCGGGTCGTCGAGATAGCGCACGATCCGCGGCGCGATGCCGCGACCCTGCAGCAGGTCGAGGGCGGCGCGCGATTTCGAGCAGCGCGGGTTGTGGTAGAGGACGAACGCGTCGGTCATGGTCAATCGGCCGGGGAGGTCGGGTCAGGCAAGGCGCCGGAATGCCGCGCGACGACACCGGTGGCGGTGACATCGGCGCTGGTGTTGGCCACGGTCGCGAAGATGTCGGGAATGGTATCGACCGCCAGCAGCACGCCCAGCGGTTCCACCGGCAGGCCCATCGCCTGGGTCACCGGCAGGTTGTTGGTCATGAAGCTGACCTGGCCGGGCAGGCCGACCGAGCCCATGCTGATCACCGCGCTCAGCCCCACGGCCACCGCCAGCTGCGCCGGACCCAGGTGCACGCCGTACATCCAGGCGATGAACACCACCACGCTCAGGTACTGCACCGGGCTGGCGATGCGGAACAGCGACACCGCCATCGGCAGCACCAGCGAGGTCACCGCCAGCGGATAGCCGAGGCGCTGGCGCGCGCTGTCGACCATCACCGGCAGCGAGGCCAGCGAGGACTGGGTGCTGGCGGCGATCGCCTGCACCGGCACCAGCGCCGCGGCGAAACGGCCAAGCCGCTCGCCGGCCACGACGACGGCCACCACGTACAGCAACAGCGTGATGGCGATGTAGAGCACGCACTGCAGCGCGATGTAGTAGCCCAGCGCGGTCAGCACCCCAAGGCCGACATGGGCGCAGACCGCCAGCACCAGCGCGAACACGCCCAGCGGCGCGACCCACAGCACCCAGCGCACGATCACGATCATGGTGTCGCCGAGCGTGCGCACCAGTTCGAGCATGCGCTCGCGGCGTTCGGGTTCCAGCCGGGTCAGGGCGAAGCCGAAGAACATCGAGAACACCACCAGCGGAAGCATTGCGCTGGCGGCGGCCGCGGCCAGCACGTTGCTGGGGATCACGCTGGTGATCCACAGGCCGAAACCGGGCGCCTGCGGCAGCACCTCGGGCGCCTGGATCGCGGCGCGGAACGCTGCCACCTGCAGTTCATCACGCGGCAGCAGCGACAGCAGCGCGGGCGCGCTGACTGCGGCGAAACTGCCGCTGAGCAGCAGCAGGGTCAGGAACACCAGCATCGCGATGCGCGCGGTACGTCCCGATGCCGCGGCGTCGGCCGCGGCGTTGATCCCGACCACCACCAGCGCCGCGACCAGCGGCACCACCGTCATCTGCAGGGCGTTGAGCCAGAGCCGGCCGATGGGTTGCACGAAACCGGCCACGCGCTCGGCCGCCGACGCATCCCACGCCGCCAGCGACAGCCCGGCGATGGCGCCGAGCAACAGCGCCAGCAGCACGCGCACGGGCATCGACAGTCGGAATCGGCGGGGCGGGGCGGTGGCGGTCATCGGTGCGCTGCGAGCAGAAGGCGGGTGGCGCGAGCATGCCATGCAGCGGCAGCGATACCGGGCCGTGCGCGCGGATTCGGGAACGGGTTCGGAGACACAGGCGGCATCAGCGCGCGTCCCGGGTGGGGGCGGTCAGGTCGGACGCGCGCAGGTCGAGCGTGAGCAGGTCGCGGTGGTCGTCGGCAAAGTCGAGCCGCTGGTACAGCGCCTTCGCGCGCGGATTGTGGTGGTGGACCTCGAGCCGCAGGGTCGCGACCTGCCAGCTGCGCGCCAGCGCGATCGCCGCTTCCAGCGCCTGTGCGCCCCAGCCGCGTCCACGCGCCGCCGGGCCGAGGTAGAGCTCGTCGAGCAGGGCGAAGTGGCCGCCCTGTTCCAGGCTGAAGCCGCGGGTCAGGGCGAGGTAGCCGGCCGCATCGTCGCCTGCGCCATCGCCGAGCAGCAGGATCGCGCCGCAGGCCGGGTCCGACAGCAATGCGCGCAGCGCGCCGCCCACGCGCAGCGGGTCGAAGCGGATGCGGTCCTCGGCATAGAAGGCGCGGATCATGTCCAGCAGGTGCGCCTCGTCGCCGGAGCCGGCGAGGCGGGTGTGCAGCGTGGTCGTGGCTGGTACGGTGGTGGTCAAGCCCAAGCTCCGTTGGTCGGGCGATGCATACGCAACCTGCATACGCGGGCAGGTTGGTGTGGCGGCAATGCCGTCGCGGTGGGTGTTGGGGACATCGGCGGCCTCAGGCGTCGTGCAGGTGGTGGATGCGGGCGCGGTTGTCGGCCAGCTGGGCATGGCGCGCGGGCGCGGCGCAGAGTTCCAGGAACAGCGTGTCGAGCAGGTGCTGGAGGGCGGACTGGTAGAGCACCATCTCCACGTGCGGCAGTTCGTGGTGGGCCGAGACCAGCAGCGGCCAGTCCGCCAGCGTGCGCAGCGGGTTGGCGGTGTGGCGGGTCGCCGAGACGACCTTGCCCTCGCGTTCGTGGCACAGCCGCGCCAGCTGCAGCAGCGAGGGTTGCTGGCCGAATTCGGAGAACAGCACCAACACGTCGTGGCGCCCGCCGGCGGCGACATGCGCCGAGGCCAGCGACGGGTCGGGGTGGTGCGCCGCCGACAGGCCCAGCAGCGACAGGCGCACGGCGAAGGCGCGCGCGGCGACGTTGTCCTCGCCCAGGCCGACGATGACGATGCGCGACGCGCGCCCCAGCCCGGCGGCGATCGCATCGAGCATCTCCGGCGTGTTGATCAGCCGGGTTTCCTCTTCGGCGCGCGACTTGCCCTGCCAGAGCTCCAGCGCGGGCACGGCGCCATCGGCCGGGTCGGAGGCTTCCGGGGCCAGCGCCGGGTGCAGGCCCTCGCCATTGCGCGCGACCGCCTCGCCGACCGAATACTTCAGGTCCGGATAGCCCTTGAAGCCGAGTTTCTGGCTGAACTTGACCACGCTCGACTGGCTGATGCCCAGCGCATCGGCCAGTTGTTGGGACGAGTAATCGCGCAGCAGGTGGGCGTTTTCCAGCACGAAATCCGCGATCCTGCGCTCGATCGCCGACATCCGGTCGCGCTCGGCGCGGACCTTCAGCAGCGGCGGCATCGGTCCGCCCCGCCTGCCGGCGCGCAGCCATGTGCCCGCACGCCAGCCAGGCCGGTCACACCAGCGGCTCGAAGCCGTGCACGGCGCGGATGCCCAGCCCCGGCGCGTCGGGTACCGAGATCTCCGACTCGTTGAACGACACGCCACCCTCCACCGGGTCGTGGCTGCACAGTGACGGCCCGTCGAGGTCGACGCGGGTGATGATGTCGGACTTGGCCACGGCCACGTGCACGGCCGCGGCGACGCTGATGCTGGTCTCGATCATGCAGCCGATCATGCACTCCACACCGTGCACCGCGGCGATGTCGGCGGTGCGGATCGCATCGGAGATGCCGCCGGTCTTCATCAGCTTGATGTTGATGATGTCGGCCGCGCGCATGCGGATCAGCTCGATGACCTCGGCCGGCCCGAACACGCTCTCGTCGGCCATCACCGGTGCATGCACCCGGTCGGTGACGAACTTCAGCCCCGCCAGGTCCTGGGCCTTGACCGGCTGTTCCAGCAGTTCGGGATGCACGCCGGCGTCTTCCAGCAACTGCATCGCGTGCACGGCCTGCTTCGGGGTCCAGCCCTGGTTGGCGTCGAGGCGCAGCAGGGCGCGGCCCTCGACCGCCGCGTGCACGGCCTTGATCCGCTCCAGGTCCACGCCCATGTCCTTGCCGACCTTGATCTTCAGCGCGCCGAAACCGCGCTCCACCGCCGACAGCGCATCGGCGACCATCTTGTCGATGTAGTCCACGCTGATGGTGATGTCGGTCGACACCACCGGGTCGCCGCCGCCGAGGATGCGGTAGAGCGGCGCGTCGTAGCGCTGGCCGAACAGGTCGTAGACCGCGATCTCCACCGCCGCCTTGGCGCTGGTGTTGCGCTCGAGCGCCGTGCGGATCAGCCGGGTGATGCGGTTGAGGTCGGCGATGTCCTCGCCGATCAGACGCGGACCGATGACATCGCGGATCGCGGCGATGATCGAGCCGTGGGTGTCGCCGGTGATGACCGCGGTGGCCGCGGCCTCGCCATGGCCGATATGGCCGGTGTCGGTATGGATGCGCACCACCACGTCCTCGACGCTGTTGACGGTGCGCAGGGCGGTCTTGAACGGGGTCTTGAGCGGCACGCGCAGCATGCCGAGTTCAATCCGCGTGATCTTCATGCAGGGCTTCCTTGGTGGCGAATGCGGCGGCCGGGCATGCCGGTCAGGGACGCACGCGCTGGATGTTGGTGATGCGGTCGATGGTCGGGGTCTCGGCGTTGCTGCGCATCGGCAGCAGCGGGCTGACCACCACGCCGTTGAGCGCGAGGCGATGCAGCTGGCCGTCCTCGCCCAGCAGGCTCATGCCCGAGGTGTCGTGGATGACATAGGGTTCGCCGTCGACGTGGCCGATGATCATCATCACGTGGCCGGGGATGTAGATCAGGTCGCCGACCTCGGTGTCGCGCAGCAGGCGCAGGCGCTCGGCGTGGCTGGTGCCCGGTTCGATCGCGATGCGGTTGAGCGCCGGACTGACCGCCTGGGCGCTGGTGTTACGCGGCAGCAGCACGCCCAGGCTGCGGTAGACCTCGGACACGAAGCCGCTGCAGTCGCGCGCGTTGTACGAATGGCCCCAGCCGTAGCGCTCGCCGAGGAACTTGAACGCCTGCTCGATCAGGTTGGCCCGGGTGTAGGGCAGGTAGGCGGTGGCTGCGCCCTGCGAGCGCGGCACCATCGCCGCGGCGAACGACAGGCTGCCGTCCTCTGCGCGTACCGGCAGTTCGATCACGTGGCCGAAGTAGGGCACCTGGCCATGCAGGGGCTCGGCCAGCGGCACCGTGGTGGCCAGCGGCAGACGCGTGCCCATCTCCAGCTGCACGTCGGAGACCGCGGGCGCTTCAGGCGTGAACACCGTGCGCGCGGTGGCGCCGGTCACCACCAGGTAGGGCGCGCGGCGGGTGTACTCCAGCACCGCGTCACGTTCGCCGATCGCCACCTTGTCGCGTTCGATCCAGGCCGAATAGCGTGGGCTGACGACGAACAGCCAGCGTCCGTCGCGGCTTTCGTGGACCACCGCGACCGGCGTGCCGGGGAACAGCGCGTCCTCCTGGAAGCGGTCGATGTCGGTATCGCCCGGTGTGCTGAACACACGCAGGTGGGTCGGGAAGCTGCGCAGATCGGCGCGCCGCACCACCAGCCCGAACCGGGTCACCTGGGTCTGCGGGATGCGCTGCAGGTCCAGTGCGGCGACCAGCCGGTTCATCGCGCGGGTGCTGCCCTGCTTGCCGTCCAGGTCGTAGAGCGGGGATTCGGGCAGCACCGAGCGTGCCTCGATCCAGGCG
>JAFAFY010000073.1 GCA_023423235.1 Pseudomonadota bacterium | reverse complement strand
CCTGGAAACCGAGCAGGTGCGCAAGTACGGCCTGCGCTATTTCTTCACCGACGGCGAATACGACGTCCAGGACTGCAGCGAGATGGGCGTGAGCCAACTGCTGCCCACGCCGTCGTGGCAGCTCGACCGCGGGCGTTTCGAGAATTTCCTCGGCGACCGCGCCCGCGCACTGGGCGTGGATTTCCGCGACGAGGCCGTCGTGCGCACGCTCGACCTCAGCGAGGACGACAGCCCGCACCGCGTCGGCTTCGAGCACGGCGGCGAGCAGCGCACGCTGCATGCGCGCTGGGTGGTCGACGCCTCCGGCCGCGCCGGCCTGATCAAGCGCAAGCTGGGCCTGGCGATGAGCAACGACCACGACGCCAACGCGGTGTGGTGGCGCATCGACGGCCAGTCCGACCTCGACGGCTGGTCCGACGACGCCGGCTGGCGCACGCGCTTCGCCCCGGCCGAGCGCTGGAAGTCGACCAACCACATGTGCGGCCCTGGCTACTGGTTCTGGCTGATCCCGCTGGCCTCCGGCTCGCATTCGCTGGGCATCGTCTGCGACGCCAGGATGCATCCGCTCGACACCATGAACACCTTCGAGAAGGCGATGGACTGGCTGCGCCGGCACCAGCCGCGCGTGCACGAGGCGCTCGACAGGCCCGAGTACACGCTGCAGGACTTCCTGTTCCTGCGCCACTTCTCCTACGGCTGCAAGCAGGTGTATTCGAAGCACCGCTGGGCGCTGACCGGCGAGGCCGGGCTGTTCCTCGACCCGTTCTATTCCCCGGGCAGCGACTTCATCGCGATCAGCAACACCTACGTGTGCGAACTGATCCGAAAGGACCGCGCCGGCGAGGCGATCGCCCCCTACGCCGAGATCTACCAGCAGCTGTATTTCTCGTTCTACGAGAACACCCTGTCGCTCTACCAGGACCAGTACCCGATCTTCGGCCACCCGCAGGTGATGCCGGTCAAGGTGCTGTGGGATTACGCCTACTACTGGTCGCTGCTGGCGCCGCTGTTCTTCAGCCAGCGCCAGGCCGACCTGTCGATGCTGACCCGGCTCAAGCCCGCGTTCGCCGAGGGCCGCGCGCTGAACCTGGCGATGCAGACGTTGATGCGCGACTGGGGCACCCGTGATGCATCGCCAGACCTCAAGCAGGCGCGCGCCTACGACCAGTACCAGGTCCAATGGTGCCGCGAGTGGAATGGCGGACTGACCGACCAGCTCGACGACGACGCCTACTACGCGCGCACCCAGCGCTCGGTCGCGGGCATGCGCCAGTTGGCCGCCGAGGTGCTGGCGCTGGCGCGCGAGTCGTTCCCGGACATCGACGACCACGGGCTCGACGCACTGCTCGCCAGCCACGACACCGGCCAGCACCCGGCGATGCTGCCCGAGCACTGGTTCGCACGCGCGCTGGCGGCCTGATCCGATGCGCGCCCGACATCCCGTCCGCTTCCCGGCAAGAGGCCCCATCCGGTGACCGCACTGCTTCTGCTCCAGCTCGGGGTGATCCTGCTGGCCGCGCGTGCCTGCGGCTGGGTACTGCGCCATTTCGGCCAGCCCCCGGTGATCGGCGAGATGACCGCAGGCCTGCTGCTGGGACCGATCGTGTTCGGCGCCTGGGCGCCGGAGCTGCACGCCTCGCTGTTCCCGGCCGCCTCGCTGCCGTCGCTGTCGGCGCTGGCGACGATCGGCCTGGTGCTGTTCATGTTCATCGTCGGCGCGGAACTGCGGGCGATCGAAGGCTCGCGCGCGCAGGTCAAGGCGGCCAGCGCGGTCGGCGTGCTCGGCATCGCCCTGCCGCTGCTGCTGGGACTGGCGATCTCGCCGTGGCTGTACCCGATGTTCGCACCGCAAGGTCTGGGGTTCTGGCCGTTCGCACTGTTCATCGCGGCCGCGCTGTCGGTCACCGCGTTCCCGGTGCTGGCGCGCATCCTCAAGGACCGCGACCTCACCCGCACCCGCGCCGGCAGCCTGGCACTGAGCGCGGCGGTGATCGACGACGGCGCGATCTGGATCTTCCTGGCGGTGGTGCTGACGCTGACCGGCGGCACCGGCGAACATGGCGTCGCCTTGATCGCCAGCGGCGCGGTCGCGCTGGTCGCGGTCAACTTCCTGCTGCTCAAGCCGCTGTACGCGTGGCTGATCCGCCGCGACGGCGCGCCGGAGACGCCGCCCTCGCCCACCCTGCTGGTGGCGATCCTGCTGGGCCTGGTCGGCTGCGCGGCGTTCGCCGAATGGATCGGCCTGCACGCGGTGTTCGGCGCGTTCCTGTTCGGCGTGGCGATGCCGCGCGACGACCGCCTGCTGCGCCACCTGGCCAAGGCGTTCGAGCCGATCTCGATGCTGCTGCTGATGCCGATCGTGTTCGCGCTGGCCGGCCTCAACACCACGCCCGATGCCTTCGTCGGCGCCGGACTGGGCGCGTTCGCGCTGATCCTGCTGGTCGCCATCGCCGGCAAGGTGATCGGCGGCAGCGCCGGCGCGCGGCTGTCGGGCTACGGCTGGCGCGACAGCCTGTCGGTCGGCGCGCTGATCAATGCCCGCGGGCTGATGGAGCTGATCGTGCTGAAGATCGGCCTGGACGCCGGACTGATCGGGCCGGAACTGTTCACCATGCTGTTCGGCATGGCCATCGTCACCACCCTGATGACCTCGCCGCTGCTGGCGCTGTTCTCGCGCCGCGGGCTGGCGGCGGAGCCGCCGCTGGGCAAGAACGGCGTGCACTGAGGCGGCGGCGACACACGACCGCCCGCGTGCGAACCGGAACATCGAACCCGGAATGCGAACGGGGCGCCACGACAGCATCGTGGTGCCCCGCTGGTTTCTGAGCGCGGCGCGGTTGCGCGCGATGTCGCTGACGCTCAGCGCGCGGGCGTGGCCGGCGCCGGCACCTCGGGCACGCTGCCCTCGGGCGGCGGGTTCTGCACCCAGATCGCGACGCCGCTGGCGTACTTCTGCCGCGGGCTGATGTCCACGCCGACGCCGCCGGAGGTGAAGGTTCGTCCGCCGCCGCGGCCGATACCGCCGCCGACGCTGACCCCGCCACCACCGTAGCCGTCGGCGGTGCCCTGGAACAGCACGCCGTTGGCGCCGAGCTTGGCGGCCTCGTTGCGCAGTTTCGACAGCACCGAATCGACCTTGTTCTGCTCGCCGTAGGTCAGCGCGCCGCTGCTGGTGTTGAGGATCGCGATCTCCTCGTAATGGCCCGGCGGCGGGCCGTGGTAGATGCGCACCTGCGCGGGGTCGATCGGCGCGCGTGGGGTGCCGGTCAGCACATGGGAGCTGGCGCAGCCGACCACCACCGGCGCCAGCAGCAACAGGAACAGCAGACGGAAGCGACGCATGGGCGTGTCCTCGGACGGGGCGCCCGGCCGGGCGCTGCACCGATCATGGTACCGGCGACCTGAAGCCGGCGTGGATGTGCCGCGGGCAATCCAGCGGTTGCAGACGGGCGTCACCCGCCCATGCCGATCCGCGCACCGTCGACCGGATTGCGCAGCCAGCGCTTGATGTACCAGGTCATCGCGCCGAAGTTCGAATTCATCTGGTAGCAGCCGCTGCTCAGGCCGCCGCCGCGGGTCACCATCACGCCGTCGAACGCGGCCTCGTGCACGCCGTCGCGGCTCAGCACGCCGCGCACGCGCAGGGTCTGGTTGTGTTCGATGAACCAGTTGCCGCCCCACAGGGCATCGACGATCTCCACCTGCAGCACGCGCCCGTGCATGTCCGCGAGCGGCGCCTCCACCGGCACCGCGACCTTGCGCAGCTCGCGGGTCAGGCGCCGGGCGAATTCGGCCGGCACGCCGCAATGGTCGATGATCTCGGGGTCGATGTCGGCGCCCGCCGCGACCGGAATCGGCACCACCAGGCGGATCCTGTCGTCCGCTGCCGCCGGCAGCAGCGTCAGGGCCAGCAGGCCACCCAGCAACAGCTGATATCGCATGCGTCCTCTCCGTGGTCTGGATGCCGGCGCCTGCCGGCATCGTCATTGCTGCGGAATGTGTGAACGACGGATGGGATCACTCCCTCTGGCGCGCGTCGCGCGCTCAGGCCATGCCGCCGTTGATGCCGATCACCTGGCCGTTGATGTAGCCCGCCGCGTCCGAGCACAGGAAACCGACCAGCGCGGCGACCTCGTCCGGGGTGCCGGGGCGCGCCGCCGGCACGATCTGCTTGACCATCTCGGCCGGGAACGCATCATCGGCCATGCTGCCGGCGATCACGCCGGGGGCGACCACGTTGACGCTGATACCGCGCGAGGCCATCTCGCGCGCCAGCGATTTCGTCGCCCCGTGCAGGCCGGCCTTGGCCGCGGCGTAGTTGCTCTGGCCACGGTTGCCGGTCACCGCCGCCACCGACGAAACACTGACGATGCGGCCCCAGCGCTTGCGCGCCATCGGCAGCAGCAGCGGCTGGGTGACGTGGAAAAAACCGTGCAGCGACACGTCGATGACCCGCGTCCATTGCGCCTCGGACATGCCGGCCATCGGCGCGTCGTCGTGGATGCCGGCGTTGTTGACCACAACCTGGATCGCACCGTCGGCGAGCAACGCCTCGAGCGCCGTCCGCGTCGCCGCAGCGTCGGCGACGTCGAAAGCGACTGCCTGCGCGCTGCCGCCGGCGGCGGCGATGGCATCGACCACGCCCTGGGCGCGTTGCAGGTTGCCGTTGGCATGCACGATCACGTGCAGCCCGTCGCCGGCGAGCCGCCGGCAGATCGCACCGCCGATGTCGCCGCTACCGCCGGTGACGAGGGCGCGCTTGCGCGTTGTGTTGTCCATGGCGCGATTGTATCGGGCGCGGCAATCCGGGGCGCGCCAGCACCGGGCATTGGCGGATCGGCCATGACCGCGGCCGAAACGCAGCCCGCGTTTGCCCCGCGCCGCTTGCTACGCCGCGCGCACGCGCCAGCCCGCTGACTTGTCGCCGCGGATTGGGCATGATGCCGGCGGGGAAATACGACCGGCACGCCGCCTGGGCATCCTGCTTGCGTACACCGGGAACGACGCCCGATGGGTTGGTCCGGTCAAGGCGCGCGCAGGGAACGACATGCGCTGTGCCCGCAACCACGTCACGGCATCATCCGGGGAGAATCGTCTTGCGCCTGCTCAAACTGCTGTTGCTGGTCGCGGTGCTGTTCGGTGGCTACAAATGGTGGCAGGGACGCGAGGCCGAGCAGGCCTTCGCCGCGTCCGCAGGCCCGAACGGTTTCGTGCCGGTGGAGATGCCCAGCGGCGCGAAGCGCAACGTGGTGCTGGTGCTGGCACCGGCCAACTGTCCGTCCGAGCAGGCGCAGCGCACCGAGGCGCTGGTCGCCGCGCTGGCCAGCGCGGGCGTACCGGTCGCGCGCGGCACCGGCTTCTCGTTCGAGGTCGACAATCCCAGCGCCGAGCAGCGCGCCGGCATCGACCGCGCGGTCGAGGTGTTCCGGCGCGGCGCGCCGACGGTGTTCGTCAACGGCATGGCGATGTCCAACCCCAGCGCGGCGCAGACCGTGGCCGAGTACCGCCGCACCCGCGGCTGACGCCCGGTCTGCGCACCAGTACGCCGGCGCGCACCGCGAATCACGCGTCCGGCGGGCCCAGCATCACCGCCGCGCGGCCTTCCGCCAGCAGCAGGCCATCGCATGCGATGCGGAACGCGTACTGCTGGCTGGCCTCGGATTCGACCAGCACCTCGGCCTCGCACTGCAGATCCCCGGCAAGGTCGTCGATGCGCGCGACATGCAGCTGCACGCCACGCAGCGCCACCAGCATGCCGGAGCGCACCGCGCCACCGGACGCACGCGCGCGCAGGCCGCCGTGCACGGCCATCGCCTGGGCGCCGTACTCGCACAGGTGCAGCGCGCGCAGGCGGCCATCGCTGCGCAGCGGATGGGCCGGGTCGCGATGGCTGGCGCTGCGCAGGCGCACGCTGCGCGCGTCCCAGCCGGTCACCGCATCCCACAGGCACATCGCATCCTGGTGCGGGATCATCGCCAGCAGCGCGGCGCGGTCGATCTGGCCCGCAGGCCCCGGCATGCCGTCGTTTTCCTGGTCACTCATGCGCCCGCTTCCTCCATGCGCCGTGCGTCGTCGATCGCCGCGCGGTGGCGTGCGACCAGCAGCGACAGCACGAAATTGCACACCACGCCGAGCGCGACGGTGCTGCCGATCGCACGCAGCACCGGGATCGACGACCACGCCAGCAGGCTGAACACCAGCAGCGTCATCAGGCTGCACACCAGCACCGCATGCAGGGTGCGCACCTGGTCGGCGCGGTCCTCGCCCGCATGCTCGAAGAACAGCGCGTAGTCCAGCCCAAGGCCGGCAGCGAGGATCAGCGCGACCAGGTGGAACAGGGTCAGCTCGACCCCGCACAGCCGCAGCACCGCCACCACCAGCAGCAGCGACAGCAGCGTGGGCAGCAGCACGCGCCAGGCGCGCGAGGGCGAACGCAGCGCCAGCCACACCGTGGCCACCAGCAGCAGCAGCGCCGCGGCCATCGCCCACAGCACGCGGCCACGGTACTCGGCCACCAGCGATTCCGAGGCCTGCTTCATGTCCAGCAACCGCAGTTCGACCTGCGGCGTCGACGCCGCCGTGGCCAGCGCGGCGACGTCGGCCGGATCGTCGAGACCGCTCAGCGAGACCAGCGCGCTGGCGTGGCCGTCGCGCTCCAGCAGCAGGCCCGAGACCGCGGAATCCAGCGGCGTGCCGTCCAGCATCGCGCGGGTCAGCGGCGGCGCCGTGCGGGCACGTTCGACATCCCCCAGGAACGGCGCGAAGGCATCGGCATGGAACGGCGAATCCGCCAGTACCGCGGCAAGCGTGCCGCGCAGGGTCGCGGCATCCGGCAATGCGGCTTGGCGGGCGCGCTGCACGTCCGCCGGCGGCAGGTAGCGTGCGGCCATGTCGTAGCCGTCGAGCGCGCCGCCGGCAACCAGGGCATCGAGCGTGGGCCGCAGCGCCGCGGTGGCGGCCAGCACCGCGTCGGCGTCGTCGCCCTGCGCCACCAGCACGTAGCGCACGTCCGGGGCGCCGAGCTCGGCGCGCAGTGCGGTGTCGCGGGCCATCGCATCGTCCGGCACCGGGGTCAGTTTCGACAGGTCGTTCTGCCAGAACGCAGCCGGGCTGAAGGCGATCGCGGCGAGCGCCGCGGCCGCCAGCAGCGCCAGCGACCACTTCGGCCGCGGCAGCGCCTCGATCCGCTGCCACAGGCGCTGCAGCCGGGGCGAGGCGGCCAGGTCCGGCGGCGCCGGATCGACCAGCCCGGGCAGCAGGAAGCGCGTGCTCAGCGCTGCGACCGCAAGCGCGGCCACGGTGAACACAGCCAGCTGGCGCAGGCCATCGACGCCGGAGAACAGGAACGTGGCGTAGGCGATGCAGGTGGCGATGACGCCGGTCGACAGCGCCGGCCACAGCGCGCGCACGTTCTCGCGCGGCGACAGTCCGGCGCGCTGGTGGCTGAAGAAGTGGATCGGATAGTCCTGGACCACGCCGATCAGGGTGAACCCGAAGGCGATGGTGATGCCGTGCACGCCGCCGGGGAACAGCAGCGCCACCGCGGCCAGCCCGGCGACGCCGGCGGTGGCCAGCGGCAGCACGCCCAGCAGCGGGATCTTCCAGTTGCGGTAGGCGATGAGCAGCAGCAGCACCAGGCCGACGGTATCGACGATGCCGATGGTGCGCGCCTCGCGCTCGGTGCGGCCGCCGATCTCGACCGAGAACGCGCCGGGGCCGGTCATCTCCAGGCGCGCCGGCCCGTCGCCGCGGATGCCGGCGAAGGCCGCGTCGATCGCCGCGACCGCATCGGACTGGCCAGTGGGGTCGAACCCGGCGGCGCGGGTTTCCACCAGCAGCAGTGCCTGCGCGCCGGCGCGGTCGAACCAGACCTCGTGCAGGCGCTCGGGCGCGGCGGCCGGTGCCCAGTGTTCGGCCAGCTTCAGCGTCTCCAGGGTCGGGTCGGACGGCAGCAGCGGCTCGATCAGGCCGGCCGCCGGCGAGCCCAGATCCTGCAGCCGGGCATCGAGTTCGTCGCGCAGGAAATCCGCATCCAGCGGCTGGCTGTCGAGCGTGGGCGAGAGCAGGTAGCGGTAGGGCAGCAGCGCCGGCGGGAAGGAGTCCAGGCCGGCATCGGCGCCGTTGGCGACCACGGTGAAGCGCGGATCGGCGGCCAGCGCCTGGCGCAGCGCCTGCGATTGCGCGGCCAGCGTTTCCGGCGCATCGCCCGACAGGGCCAGCAACAGCAATCGCGAGCCCGGACCTTCGCCGAGTTCGTCGATCAGCAGCTTCTGCTCGGGCGTGCGCGCATCGGGCAGGAACCGGCGCAGGTCGCCGGTGAATTCCAGTTGCCGGCCGGCCAGCCAGCCCGCGGCCAGCACCAGCAGCAGCCAGGCGAGCGCCAGCGCAAGGCGCACGCCGGGACGCGACGGGCCGCCGGCCATCAGGACGCGCTGTCGCGGCAGGCGCGCAGCGCCTCGTCGAGCGATGCGAACGTGGCCGCGCCGCTGGCCGCGCTGCCCAGCAGCGTCGGCTGCGGCTGGCCCTGGCGCGGCCGGGTCTCGATGCAGCGCAGCTCGTCGCCGGCACCGCGCAGCACGATCTCGCGCAGGCGCGCGGCGCTGCGCGCGTCCTTCGGGGTCAGCGTCATTGTCCAACTGCCGGCAGCACCTTCGGCCTGCAGCGCGTAGTGCTGTTCCAGCTGCGCGCGGTCGCCGGCCAGCAGCGCGCCGAAGCTGCCCTGCAGCACCGCCAGCTCCGGCACCCGCGACAGTGGGAAGGTCCGCGGCGCACGGCCTTCGCGCGCCAGCGTGGCCTGGCCGGCGCGGATCGTCGTGGTCTCGGCATAGGGCGCGCGCACCTCGCGCACCAGGGTGTCGGCGTCCGGGCGGCGGTACTCGCCGGCCAGTTGCAGCGGCTGCTTGAGCATCGAGGACACCCGCAGCTCGACGAAGTCCGTCGCGGCCGGCGGCGGCCGGCCCAGCCGGGCCAGGATCCAGTCCGGGTCGACCGCCGCCGCGGTGCGCGCCTGCGCAGCCGCCGCCTCAGGCGCCTGGGCGCCGGTCCACGTCGGCAGCATCGCCAAGCAGCACGCCAGCAGCAGGTGGCGCGGTCGTGGTGTTGCGCCCGGGATCGGGTGTCCAGAAGTCATAGAAGTTGAACCAGTTGTAGGGTGCCGAGCGCGCATGATGTTCCAGCCGCGCCGCATAACGCCCGATGAGCGCCTGCACGCCGGCCTCGCGTTGGCCGCGCGGCAGGGCGATGCCGTCGCTGAACGGCTCGAACAGCAGATCGTAGCGGTTGCCGCCGCGGTACAGGCCGAAGGCCAGCATCACCGGCACCTTCAGCACCGCCGCCAGCAGCCACGGCGCGGTCGGCAGCGACGCGGGACTGCCGAGGAACGGCACCTCGGTGGTCACGCCGCCTTCCTGGCTGCGGTCGACCAGCAGCGCGACCATCGCCCCGCCGTCGAGCGCATCGCGGATCGCCAGCGCCACCGACGGCCCGTCCTGGGTGGCGTCGATGACGGTCGCGGCGATCTCGGGATTGACCGCGTCCAGCAGCTCGGTGATCGCCTGGCCATGGGCGCGGTCGAGCACCACCCGGATCGGGTAATCCGGGCGCTGGCGCGAGAGCACCCGCAGCACCTCGAAACTGCCCAGGTGCGAGCCGAACAACAGCACGCCGCGGCCGGCATCCAGATGCCCGTGCAGCGCCTCCAGGCCCGAGGTGCGCACGTCGAAACCGCGGGTGTTGCCGGTCAGCAGGAACAGCCGGTCGAGGATGGTCGCGGCGAAGGTGTGGATGTGCCGGGCGACCTCGCCCAGCGTCGCCGGGCGCCCCAGCACGCGGCCGAGATAGGCGCGCGAATCGCGCCGCTCGGCGCCGCGGCGGAGCAGGAAATACAGGGTGATCGGATACAGCAGCAGCCGGGTGGCGCGGCGCCCGAGCAGTTTCGCCACGCGCAGCATCGCAGCCAGCGCGAACCGCCCGCCGCCCTCGCGGCGGCGCTTCCACTGCGTGCTCATGCCTGGTCCGCTGCCGTCGATGCCGCTGCCGCCATGGCCGGCGCCTGCGACACCACCTCGCCGCTGGCCAGCAGGGTGTCGCCGGCCGTGACCCGGAACCGCCAGCGCTGCCCGTCACCGGCATCGGCGCCGGCAGGCTGCGGTGCGATCTCGATCTCGGCGGTGACATCGGGAAGCAGCGGCTGCACGAACTTCACCTGCGGCAGGCGCAGCGCGCCCAGCGGCCCGTGCTGCGCCTCGATCGCGGCGACCACGCGGTCGAGGATCACCACGCCCGGCACCAGCGGCCGCCCGGGGAAATGCCCCGGCAGGCACGGATGTGCCGCGTCGATGGTGAAACCGGCCACCGCTCAGTGCCTCGCCAGCATCGCCGCAACCGAGGCCTGGGCCTGCCGCGCCAGGCGCTGGCGACCAGCGGCGCCGGCGCAGTCGGTGGTCGCCAGCGGCGCGCCGATCGTCGCCCGCATCGGCGCCGGATTGGCGTTGAAGAAACCTTCGGCCGGCAGTACCGCGCCAGTGCCGTGCAACGCGATCGGCAGCACCTCGACGCCGGCATCGATCGCCGACTGGAATGCGCCGGACTTGAACTCGCCCAGGCGCCCGTCGCGCGAGCGCGTGCCCTCGGGAAACAGGCACAGGCAGTGGCCGGACCGCAGCAGCGCGGCGACCTGGCGCCGCAGCAGCGGCCC
Source organism: Pseudomonadota bacterium (assembly GCA_023423235.1). Taxonomy (GTDB): domain Bacteria; phylum Pseudomonadota; class Gammaproteobacteria; order Xanthomonadales; family Xanthomonadaceae; genus Luteimonas. Next base: position 6,283 of record JAFAFY010000073.1, on the reverse strand, counting down.
GGCGCGCGGATCGTCGCGGGCGATGAACAGCATGCCGGTGGCGCGTGCATACCAGTTCACGAACGGCACCCGCCGCATCTCGTCCTTGAGCAGGAACCGCAGCGGCACCGGCACCGCGCTGAACACCGCGCAGATGTCGATCACCGACTGGTGGTTGGCGACCACCAGGTAAGGCCGCGACCAGTCGATCGCCTCGGCGCCCTCGACCGTCAGCCCGCCGGCGGGATCGAGCAGTCCCGGCGCCCAGCGCGTGCGCGCCATGTCGAGCGCCAGCCCGGGTTTGCGGGTCAGCGCCTGCAGCAGCAGCGACGTGGTGATCCAGCCCGCCGTCCATAGCAGGGTGTAGGCAAACCGGAGCGTGTTGAGCAGGGTGGCCGGGAGTCCACTGAGCGCGGGAAACCTGGCGGCTGCTTGGGCCTGTCTGTGTTCCATCGCCGCACAGGATACCGTCACGGGCGGCGGAAAAGCCGCCTGCACGCGCCGTTCAGCGAAGCAGGTCGCGCCAGAACACCGGGCCCAGCCCGGCCAGCTTGCGCAGGAAATCCAGGAAACTGCGGTAGCGCCCGGGAAAACGCCGCTTGCGCAGCGCGTATTCGATGACGAAGAACCCGCCGATCACGCCGTAGTTGAGCAGGTTGGCGAACAGCGACCACTGCTCGCGGGTGATCGGCCACGGCGAGCGCAGGCCCACGCTCTCCAGCAGGCCGCCGGGGCTGGCCACCAGCGCCAGCGCCAGGTTGGCCCCGGCCATGGCCAGCAGCACGATGGCCCAGGCCGCGGTCAGGTTGCGGGTGTAGCGGCGCAGCTCGGGCGACAACACCACCTCGGCGGCCTCGCCCGGCGAGGCCGTGGCCGGCGACGCCGTGCCGTCCTCGTTGCCGCCCTCGATCCCGGCGACGATCCGCGTGATCAACGGCGTGGACCCGGTGCGCAGCGTACGCGCGAAGATCCAGGCGATCGCGACCACGAATACCACCGGCACCAGCAGCAGCGGCAGCGCGGCGTGGCCGGCCGCATACAGCGCCCAGGCGCCCCACAGCACCGGCGCCAGCGCCAGCCATGCCCACGGCCGGCGGTGCAGCAGCGGCTCGACCAGCAACATGGCCACCAGCACCAGCAGCGCCGCCAGCGCCAGGCCGTCGTGCTGCCACAGGCTGGCGAGGTGGGCCAGCACGGCGTAGCCCAGCGCCAGCACCACCTGCAGCAGCAGGATCAAGGGGTGGACGGCGCTTGGGTGCGATGCGCCTGCACGTGCGCCGAGAGCGCGCGCAGCGAGGCGAAGATGCGGCGGTTCTCGTCGTTGTCGGAGCGCAGCTGGAAGCCGTACTGCTTGCTGATCGCCAGCGCCAGTTCCAGCGCGTCGATCGAATCCAGGCCCAGGCCGGCATTGAACAGTGGCGCCTCGGGATCGATGTCGCCCGGCGCCACGTCCTCCAGGTTCAGGCTTTCGACCAGCAACTGCGCAAGCTCGCGCTCGGCATCGGTTTGTACGGACATGAACAGCTTCCACGGATTTGGCAGGCCGCCACGATCCGGCATCGGCCGCGCCAGCGCAAGGCCGGAAACCGCGCACGCAGCGCGCGCCGGGCCCGATGCGGCGTTCCGCTATCATGCGCGCCTGCACGACAACCGCCTGCTTATCGGATGAGCCGCATCGCCACCGCGCCCGCCACCCCAGCCGCAATGCCCGAGGACGCCACCACGGTCGAGACCGACGTCCTGGTGATCGGCGGCGGACCGGCAGGCACCACCGCGGCCACCCTGCTCGCGCGCAAGGGCCACCGGGTGCTGCTGCTGGACAAGGACCGCCACCCGCGCTTCCACATCGGCGAATCGCTGCTGCCGATGAACCTGCCGATCCTCGAACGCCTGGGCGTGCTGGAGCAGGTGCGCGCGATCGGCGTGCTCAAGCATGGCGCCGACTTCCCGGTGCACGACGCGGCCGACACCACCCACGTGTTCCGCTTCGAACGCGCGATCGATCCGAAGTTCGGCTACGCCTTCCAGGTGCGCCGGTCCGAGTTCGACGCGCTGCTGTTCGACAACGCGCGCGCCAACGGTGTCGATGCGCGCATGCAGGTGCGGGTCGAGGCGCTGCAGCACGACGCCGCCGGCCGCCCGGTCGGCGCCAGCGCGCGCGCCGCCGACGGCAGCCGCCTGCAGGTGCGCATGCGCTACCTGGTCGATGCCAGCGGCCGCGACACCTTCCTGGGCAACCGCCTGGGGCTCAAGCGCAAGAGCGCCCGCCACCAGTCGGCGGCGCTGTTCAGCCACTTCCGCGGGGTCAAGCGCCGCGACGGCGAAGACGCCGGCAACATCACCGTCGACCGCTTCGAATACGGCTGGTACTGGCTGATCCCGTTGCCGGGCGACGTGATGAGCGTCGGCGCGGTGTGCTTTCCCGAATACCTCAAGCAGCGCCGCGGCACCGACAACGAGACCTTCCTGATGCAGACGCTGCTGCGCACGCCCTCGGTCGCCTGCCGCATGACCGGCGCCGAGCGCGTCGCCCCGGTGCACGCGACCGGCAACTATTCCTACGCCTGCACGCGCATGGCCAGACCGGGCTGGGTGATGGCCGGCGATGCCTACGCCTTCATCGACCCGGTGTTCTCCTCGGGCGTGTACCTGGGCATGAACAGCGCCGAGCATGCGGCCGAAGTGGTCGACGGCGCCCTGCGCGACCCGGCCAGCGAGCGCCGCCTGCAGCGCGGCATGACCCGGCGCCTGCAGCGCGGGCTGAAGCACTTCAGCTGGTTCATCCACCGCTTCACCACGCCGGTCATGCAGCGCCTGTTCGCGGCGCCGCGCAACGACTTCCAGCTCGAGCAGGCGGTGATCTCGATGCTGGCCGGCGACGTGTTCGACAACCGCGCGGTGCTGCGCCGGCTGCGGCTGTTCCGCCTGCTGTACGCGGTCAATGCGGTCGCCATCGCGCCCAGCGCGCTGCGCGGCTGGCTGGCGCGGCGGCGCCAGGTCGCCGAGCAGTTCCAGGGCGACACCCTGCACGAGGGCAATCCGTGAGCCGGCCGCATCCGGTCGGCGCCGCGCCCGGTGCGCCGCGCCTGCAGGTCGATTACGTCGAGGCCGCGCCGGGCGACCTGCTGGCCGAGCCGGACGTGCTGGCGGTGCTCGGCTTCGGCAACGCCGCGCCCCTGCTCGACGACCCGCGCTACCTGCGCGTGCCGCTGCAGCCGCATGGCGAGGCCGCGCCGCTGGAAGTCTGGCGCACCCGCGGGCCGGTGCACTGCGGCCGCGAGACCGTGCCCGCCGAAGCCGGCGGCACGATCGCCTGGTCGTGCGACGGCGAATTGCTGTTCGGCGCGATCGAGGTCGACGAGCCCGCAGGCCACACCGGCGTCGGCGACAACAGCGGCATCCTGCTGGCGGCCGAGTACGCCTATCGCGAAATGAGCCGGTTCCTGGGCGGCAGCGACTACCCGCACCTGTTGCGGGTGTGGAACTACCTCGACGCGATCACCGTGGGCGACGGCGATACCGAGCGCTACCGCCAGTTCTGCGTCGGTCGCGCCCAGGGCCTGGGCGATTTCGACACCCACAACCTGCCGGCGGCCACCGCGATCGGCCGCTGCGACGACGCCCGCACCATCCAGGTCTACTGGCTGGCCGCGCGCCTGCCGGGCACGCCGGTGGAGAACCCGCGCCAGGTCAGCGCCTACCGCTACCCGCGCGAGCACGGCCCGCAATCGCCCAGCTTTGCCCGCGCGATGCTGCCGCCGGCCGGCAGCGCCATGCCGCTGCTGCTCTCGGGCACCGCCAGCATCGTCGGCCATGCCTCGCAGCACGAGGGCGAGCTGCTGGCCCAGCTCGACGAGACCTTCGCCAACTTCGATGCGCTGATCGCCTCCGCGCGCGCGCGCCGGCCCGACCTGCCGCCGGCCTTCGGCCCCGGTTCGCGGCTGAAGGTCTACGTGCGCGATGCCGAGGACCTGCCGCTGGTGGCCGAGGCCTTCGAGGCACGCTTCGGCGACCAGCTGCCGCGGGTGCTACTGCACGCGGCGATCTGCCGGCGCGAGCTGGCGCTGGAGATCGACGGCGTGCATTCGGCCTGAGCCGAACCATCGCAGCGGGCCATCGGCAGCAGGCCCGGGCGGCGGCCGCGGGCGTAAACTGCCCGCCATGACCCGACTCGACACCCGCATGCGGCGGATGCGCCGCGACGACTTCTCGCGCCGCCTGATGCGCGAATCCACGCTGAGCGCCGACGACCTGATCTACCCGGTGTTCGTGCACGAACCCGCCGGACGCGCGCCGATCCCGTCGATGCCGGGCATCGCCCGGCTGTCGATCGACGAGCTGCTGCGCGAGGCCGAGACCGCGTGCGAACTGCGCATCCCGGCGCTGGCGCTGTTCCCGGTGACGCTGCCGGAGGCCAAATCGCTCGACGCGATCGCCGCCTGGGACGAGGACGGCCTGTGCCAGCGCGCGATCCGGGCGCTGAAGCAGCGCTTCCCCGAACTCGGCGTCATCACCGACGTGGCCCTGGACCCCTACACCGTGCACGGCCAGGACGGCATCACCGATGCCGGCGGCTACGTGGTCAACGACGCCACCGTCGAGGCCCTGGTCAAGCAGGCGCTGTCGCATGCACGCGCCGGCGCCGACGTGGTCGCGCCCAGCGACATGATGGACGGGCGCATCGGCGCGATCCGCGCCGCGCTCGAAGACGAAGGCTATATCCACACCCGCATCCTGGCCTACTCGGCCAAGTACGCCAGCGCGTTCTACGGGCCGTTCCGCGACGCGGTCGGTTCGGCCGCGGCCCTGGGCAAGGCCGACAAGGCCACCTACCAGATGGACCCTGGCAACGCCGACGAAGCGATGCGCGAGATCGCCCAGGACCTGGACGAAGGCGCGGACATGGTCATGGTCAAGCCGGGCATGCCGTACCTGGACATCGTACGCCGGGCCAAGGACGAATTCGGCGTGCCGGTGTTCGCCTACCAGGTCAGCGGCGAGTACGCGATGCTGCGCGCGGCCTTCGCCAACGGCTGGCTGGACGAGCGCAAGTGCGTGCTGGAATCGCTGCTGGGTTTCCGCCGCGCCGGCGCCGACGGCGTGCTGACCTATTTCGCGCTCGACGCTGCGCGCTGGCTGCGCGAGCGCGGTTGAACCTGCCCCAGGCGATCCACGCCTGCGACCGGCGCGCCGGGCACGCCCGTCGCCAGTAGACTGCACCCAGGCCATGTCACCGGAGGATCCATGCCTGCGCCCAGCCACCATGCGGTCTTCGGCCATCCGGTCGCCCACTCGCTGTCGCCGGCGATCCACACCGCCTTCGGCCGCCAGCTGGGCATCGCGCTGGACTACGTGGCGATCGACGCGACCGCCGAGACCTTCGAACTGGCACTGGCGCGTTTCGCCGCCGGGGGCGGCAGCGGCGCCAACGTCACCCTGCCGCTGAAGGAGACCGCATTCGCGCTGGTCAACACCTGCAGCGAGCGCGCCCGCCGCGCCGGCGCGGTCAACACCCTGGTGCGCCAGGGCGAGACCTGGTTCGGTGACAACACCGACGGCGCCGGCCTGGTACGCGACCTCACCGGACGCCACGGCCTGGACCTGCGCGGGCGGCGCACGCTGCTGCTCGGCGCCGGCGGCGCCGCGCGCGGGGTCGCGCCCCTGCTGCTGGATGCGGGCATCTCCGCGCTGTACGTGGTCAACCGCACGCCCGCGCGCACCGATGCGCTGGCCGATGCCCTTGGCGACCCCGAGCGCGTGCATCCGCGCAACGTCGAGGCGATCGGCGAGTTCGGCGAGTTCGACCTGATCGTCAACGCCACCTCGGCCGGGCGCTCGGGCGCGCTGCCCGCGCTGCCGCGTGCACTGGTGGGCATGCGCACCGCGGCCGTGGACCTGAGCTATGGCGAGGCGGCGGTGCCATTCCTCGCCTGGGCCCGCGCGCATGGCGCGCGCGACGTCATCGACGGACTCGGCATGCTGGTCGAGCAGGCTGCCGACAGCTTCGCGCTGTGGCATGGCGTGCGCCCCGAGACCGACCCCGTGTTCGCCACGCTGCAGGCGCGCCATGCCGCGCTGGTGACGGCGGACTGACGCCCATGGAAGAGACGATGGATACCAACGCAATGGAATTTCTGCACGAATTCGCCTCGCAGCTGCCGTGGCTGATGCCGATGCTGGCGGGCCTGGGCATCGCCTTCGCCCTGGTGCTGCGCCGTCGCCCGGCACTCGGCGCCGCCGCCACACCCGCGCTGGCCGGCCTGGGGCTGCTGCTGGCCTCGCTGCTGCTGTCCACCGTCTGGTA
>JAFAFY010000411.1 GCA_023423235.1 Pseudomonadota bacterium | reverse complement strand
GTGCTGCACGCCGGCAGCCTGGTGCCGGGCAACGGCTTGCGGTTCGCCGTGCACGGCAGCGGCGGCAGCTGGTTCAAGCACGGCCTCGACCCGCAGGAAGCGGCCCTGCGCCGCGGCGATGCGCCGGGCGAGGCCGGCTGGGGCGTGGACCTGTCGCCGGGCCGGTTGCTGCGGGTCGAGGACGACGGTGAACTTCGCGACGACGACGGCCCGACGCCTGCCGGCGACTACCGCGCCTACTACGCCGGACTGCGCGACGCGCTGCTGGGGCGGGCACCGCCGCCGGTCAGTCTCGACGAGGCGCTGGCGGTGATGCGGGTGCTGCAGGCCGGCATCGACAGCGCGGCCCAAGGGCGCGTGGTGGCGTTGCGCTGAGGCAACAGGAATCCCCCTCCCCGCCTGCGAGGGTGGGGAAGGCCTGATTGCGTGGTATTGCCGCGCAGGTCGACCGAACGCCCGGCGCGGCGCGCCACGCCGGGCCGGGCCGGACAGGTGCCCGGAGTGCGGATGGAGGCAGGCGGGACCCGGGAGGCCTCCGCGTCGCCGGGGTTTCGCAGCCCAGCCGCGCGCGCAGAGCGCCGCGGCGTGCCGCGCGCTGGCCTCACTCCTGCAGCAGTTCCCCGACCAGGGTGTCGGCGCCGTAGACGGTCTTCAGCGCCTCGACGATCGCGCCGCTGTGTACCGACACCGTGCGGTTGAGGCGCGGGTCGTACCAGAAGTTGCCACCCAGCGAGTGGATGTTGCCGTCGAAGGCGAGGCCGACCACGCGGGCATCACGGTCGATCACCGGGCTGCCGGAATTGCCGCCGATGATGTCGTTGCTGCTGACGAAGTTGAAGCGCGTGTCCAGCGCCAGCCGCTGCTGGGCATCCAGCCAGCGCTGCGGCAGGGCGTAGGGTTCGGCGCCGGTGTTGCGGGCGAACACGCCGGCGATCTCGGTGAACGGGGCGATGGCCTTGCCGTTCTCCTCCCAGCCCTGCACGTCGCCATAGGACAGGCGCAGGGTGAAGGTGGCATCGGGATAGACACTGGTGCCTAGCTTGTCGAAGCGCACCCTGGCGATCTGCGTCGCGCTGCGCGATTCGATCGACGACACCTCCGATTCCTGGCGCTTGCGCAGCGCGCGCGCCGGCGCGTCGACCAGCCGGGCCAGGGCGATGAACGGATCATCGGAGGCCGCGACCGCACGTGCGCCGCCCTCCCACAGCCGCTCGCGCGTGGCGACGTCGGCCAGCGCGCTGCCCGCGACCAGCGCCTGCGCGACCTGCGCCGGCGAGCGGTTGCCAAGCACCTGCTTGACCAGCGGGTCGTCGGTGCCCAGCAGCTCGCGCAGCTTGGTCAGCGACCAGGTCAGCTTGGCGATCTCGTACTCGGGGTGCAGCGGCGCGCTGCTGAGCAGGGTCTGGCGCAGGCGGCCCTGGCCGGCGTCCTGGAACTCTGGCAGGCGCGAATCGTTGGGCTTGGCACGCTCGTCGGCGCTGCGCACCAGGGTCCGGGCGATGCCGAACAGGCGGCTGTCGAATGCGCGACCCTGCTCGAGCAGCATGTACGGCACCGCCAGCTCGCGCGCGGCCTGCTGGGCCGCGGCCACATCGTCCCACGGCGTCTGGTCGACGCCCTCGCGCAGCGCGGCTTCCTCGGCACGCTTGGCCGCGAACACCGCCGGGTCCAGCAGCGCCTGCAGCTGGCCGCGGAACACCTTGTAGCTGTTGTCGGTGAAGGTCAGGTCCGACTGCGCCTGGCGCGTGGCCTCCTCGCCGATGCGACCGTACTGGCCCAGCATCGCGCGGCGCTCGGCCAGCCACAGCAGGTTGTTGAGCAGGCTGACGTCGCGCACGGTCTCGAGCTGGGCCACGGTGAGCTGCCGCTGGGTGCGGCCGGGATGGCCGGTGACCATCACCAGTTCGCCGTCCTCGGCGCCGGCCGGGTCGAGGGAGAAATGATGGGCGACCTGGGCCGGCTTGCCGTCCTCGTAGGCGCGCAGCAGGCCGGCATCGAGGTTGTAGCGCGGGAAGTTGAAGTTGTCCGGGTCACCGCCGAAGAAGCCGACCGAGTATTCCGGCGAGAACACCAGGCGCACGTCGGAATAGCGGTGATAGCGGTACAGGTGCTGGCGGCCGCCGTTGTAGAGCTCGACCACGTCGCAGCGGGTGGTCGCCGCGGCATCGCCGACGCACTCGGACTCGATCCGGCCCTTCTCGGCGTTGCGCGCTTCAACATAGGCCTGGCCGCTGCGGCCCTCGACCGCAGTGGCCAGCCGGTCGCTGACGTCGGTGATCTCCTGCAGCACGTTCAGCTCTTCCGCCGGGCACTGCAGCTCCTCGCCGCGCGCATCGGCGACGAAGCCGTCGTTCTGCAGGTCGCGCTCGGGCGAGGACAGGCCCTGCACGCAGCCGACGATGCAGTGCGCGTTGGTCAGCACCAGGCCGTCGGGCGAGACGAACGAGCCCGAACAGCCGCCCGCCAGGCGCACCGAGGACTGCATCGCATGCGTGACCCAGGCCTCGTCCGGCGTGAATCCGTAGCGCGCCTGCAGGTCGGCCTTGGGCAGGTTGTCGAGCGTCCACATGCCCTCGGCGGCGAACAGCGGCGTGGACACCAGGCCTGCAAGGGCCAGGGCGAGGGCATGTCGGGTGGCGTGTCGGGGCATCGGACGTTCCGGGGTTTGGCAAGCAGGCAAGGATACTGCAGCCCCGGTCTGCGGCCGGTGCGTGGCGCCGACGAGGGCCCGGCGGCGGCCCGCCTTCAGGCGCACGGATGCTATTCGGCGCCGCATGGCCGCTGCGCGCGCGCCGCTGCGTTCCTCCCTGCGCACCTTGCGCCGTTCGATTCCCTTGCTGCCCCAGAGGAGATGCACCATGTCCACGCGCGTCCGCCGCTGCACCGCAATCCTGCTGATCCCGGGGCTGGCGCTCGTCCTCGCCGGCTGCGCCAGTCCGGGCACGTCGCGCCCGGCGTTTCCCGTCGGCAGCTACTAGAGCGGGGATCTGGTGATCGTGTTCCGGGCGGACGGCACCGCGCTCGGCACCACGCCGCAGGGCCAGGACTGGAACCGCAGCACCTACACCGTCGATGGCGACCTGATCCGCATCACCGACACCTGGATGGCCGAAGCCTTGGCCGACCGCAGCTGCGTCGGGCGCGGCGCCGGCGTGTATCGCTGGGCGCTGCAGGGCCGCGACCTCACGGTGACCCTGGTGGAGGACGCCTGCACGCCACGCGCCGGCGGTGCGCCGGGTACCTGGCGGCGGATCGACTGAGAACCCGCGTCGCTGCAACGCCGGCCGGCCACGGCCTGGCCGCGCGGGACGCCGCAACCCCCGGCGCGCTGCCGCCACCGCCCGTCGCGTGCCTTCAGGTGCGCCGTTGGGCAACCCGATTCGCGTGGGTCCGCTGGCCGCGGCCCGGCACGCCTGCAGTCCCAGGGCAGCGCTGTCGGATCGTCGTTCCCGCAAAGGCGGGGCGCGCGCTTCAACAGCCCGCAGGAGTGGTCATCCGGAGACTTTCCATGGTGAGCGCAAAGGCCGCGAATCCCAGCCTCCGGGGATGACGAGCAAGCACGGACTCCGTCCGCGCTGCCCTAACGCACTACCAGCACCGGCAACGTGCTGCGGGTGAGCACGGCCTGGGTCTGGCTGCCCAGCAGCAGGCGGCCCAGGCCACTGCGGCCATGCGAGGCCATGACGATCAGGTCGCAGCCCTGGGCGGACGCGGTTTCCAGGATCGCGTCGGCCGGCGGGCGCTCCGGCAGGTAGACCGTCTCCACCGACACGTCGCGCGACTGTGCCAGCGCCGCGGCCGCACCGAGCGCCTCGTCGGCGGCCTCCTTGCAGCCATTGCGGTAGTCGTCCAGCAACTCGGCCGAGGCGCCCATGGCCATCGGATCGCCAAGGCCGGTATGCCAGGGCTCCGACGCGGTCAACACGACCAGCCGCGCATGCAGATCGGCGGCCAGGGCGACCGCCTGTTCGACGCCGCGTGCGGCAAGGTCGGAGCCATCGGTGGCGACGAGGATGTTGCGGTACATGGCGCTCTCCAAGGGTAGGAAGATTCGACTATAGAAGCTGCGGCGCTCACGCCAGGCCGGACAGCAGCGCGACCAGTTCGGACTGCCGGCGCACCCCGGTCTTGGCGAACACGCACTTCAGGTACTGGCGTGCCGTGCCCTCGGTGATACCGAGCCGCCAGGCCGCATGCGAGAGCGCCGCGCCGTCACGCAGCGCCAGCGCCAGTTGCGATTCACGCGGGGTCAGGCCGAACGCGTCCACCAGCAGCCCGACGGACGGCGCATGCACCTGACCCGGATCGCGCAGCAGCAGCACCACCGTGTCCGGAAACGCCGGCGCCGCATCAGGCGATGGCATCGCCGAGACCAGCAGCGGCCGCTGCGGCGGCGCGCGCACGATCGCGAACATGCCGCCCGTCCCCAGTCGCGGCGCACCTGCAGCGGAGTCCGGCGGGGAACACGACAGCATGTCGGCGACCAGGGCCTGCAGTTGCCCTTCGTCGCGCGCACCGGCCGCACTCAGCCGCCCGCCCACGCTGCGCAGCGCGTCGCCCGCGCGCAGCAGCGCCGCGCCGGCCGCATTGGCGTACTGCAGCCTGCGGCTGCGATCGACGACAACCACGCCGTCGCGCATTGCGTCGAGCGTGGCATGCGCCTGGCGCAAAGCGGCCTGGCCCTGCAGCGCACGCGCCCGCAGTTCGTAGGCGGTGTGCAGATGCGACAGCAGCGGCTGCATCGCCGCCAGCTCGTGGTCGGCGTAGTCCCGTCCCCTGGCGAGATCGCGGCAGATTGCAACTGCCGTGCGTCCGCGCGCATGCGACCAGGTGAACGCGAGCGCATGCCCGCCCCGCAACGGGCGCACGAAGCGCTGGTAGACGTCGGTGCGTATCAGCTCGCGCAAGGCGACGTAGTCGGACAGGCGATGGGCGGAACCCGGCGGCATGCGCGCCAGTGCCGGGTCGTACATCGTCGTGGCCGACAGGTGCCGGGCCAGTGGCAGCAGGTCGTCATCGATCCGGCTGGCATGCATGACGGGCATTGCATGGCCGGATTCGGACAGCATCGCGTGCTCGGCGCCCACGACGTCGCATACCAGATCCAGCCAGCCGCGCTCGGCATCGTCGTCGAGCAGCGTTGCGTAGATGCGGCCGATGGCCCGGGACAGCGCGCCTGTGTCCAGCATCGCATCACTCCTGCCTGGGAGTAGCGGACAACGCCCCGAGTTTCCTACAACTCCCGGGCAGGTGCCAGAGACCGTGCTTCGCCGATGCCTGGCGTCTGCGGCGGCGCCCTGTCCGTCCCGGACCGCACGCAAGGAGCACGCCGATGTCGCCCGTTCCCCATATGTCTGTGCGCTCGCCTGGCACGATCCCGGGCGCAGCCGATGCGGTCCCGATCACCGGCTTCGATCCCGTGACGCGCGTCTGGACGATGGCGCCGCACACGGGCCTGCGGCGCGTCCCGCTGCCCGCGCTCGAAGGCCGGCTGATGGTGGACGCCGCCGTGCAGGCCAGCGCCGGCAATGCCGACGGCGCGCCTGTCGCGGCGATGCTGCTGCCGGGCACGGTCGCCGACATCGTGCGGATGCTGCGTTTCTGCGGCGAGCACGATATCGCGATGACCGCCCCCGGCGCGCACGCGGCCGGCGCCACCCCTGTCGTCCGCGTCCACGCCGCAGCACTGGGCCGCCATCGGCCGGTGCTGCGCGTGGTGGGTGCGGACTAGCGGAGGCCGTGGACATGCACGGATCCCTGCGTCTGCCGACGTGCCTGCTGCTGGCGACGTGCCTGGCCATGCCGGCGGCATTCGCGGAGACGGCCGACGAGCGCATCGTCGTGCGCAGCCAGGCCGACATGCCCATCTACGCCTACACGTTCGCCGCGCCGCCGTCGCAACTGCTGCAGGACCCGGCCGCGTTCGATCGTTTCGCGGCCCAGGTCCAGGCGAATCTCGACGCGCTGCTGGCGGGCTACGACATCCAGGACACTGCCACCCTGCGCGGCGTGCACACCAGCCTGGCGCGGCTGGCCGCGCTGCGAGGCGATCACGACGCCGCGCTCGACCACATTGCCCGCCAGCGTGCGCTGGAGGACAAGCCGGCGGCGAAGGTGATGTCGGCATTGCCGCTGGAGGCCGCCGTGGTCGCGGCGCAGGCGGGCGGCGATGACGCGGCGCGGGATGCGGCCTTCGCGGCCCACATCGCGCATTCGCTCGCCGGCACCTCGTGGCAGACGGTCGCCAACGAAGTGAAGCAGCTCAAGAACACCGCCGGCCTGTACAGCGACAACCTGCTGCTGGGCATGGCGCAGGGCGGCATCGATCCCGTGCATGCCGAATCCGGGCAGATCGGCCAGGACCTCGCCGACTGGCTGCTCGGCCTGCAGAGCTGGCGCGAATTGCTGGTGCCGCGCAGCGAAGCCCACGTGGCCGCGCTGACCGCCTATATCCGCGAACACGACATCGCCAAGCCCGACATCTGGGCCGCGCGCGAGGTGTCCCTGGCCGGACGCGACGCCCTCACGCCGGTCGTGGTCGGCATCTGGGACACGGGCATGGACCTGGCGCTGTTCCAGGACCTGCTGTTCGTCAATGCCGGCGAAACCGTGAATGGCGGTGACGACGACGGCAACGGGTTCATCGACGATGTCCACGGCATCGGCTGGGCCGAATACGGCGCCGGCCGGGACACGGCACCGCTGCTGCCGATCCAGGCCCGTTCCAATGGCCGCGAGGCCGAACTGCGCCGCCTGTTCCAGGGATTCAACGATCTCCAGGCGGACATCGACAGCGAGGCGGCCGACGCGACGCGGCGACATGTCGCCGCGCTGGCACCGGAGCAGGCCGGACCGTTCAACGAAAGCATGACCCTGTACCTGTACTACGGGCACGGCACCCACGTTGCCGGCATCGCCGCGCGCGGCAACCCCGCGGTCCGGCTGCTGAACATCCGCGAGGACTTCCCGCACCGGCTGCAATGGCCGCCGATCACCCGCACCGCCGCGGAAGCGATGGCGCGCTCGTACGCCGACACGGTCGCCTACCTCGCGGCGCATGGCGCCCGGGTCGTCAACATGAGCTGGCGGATGACGCCCAAGGACATCGAACATTCGCTCGAAGCGCACGGACTCGGCGGCGACCCCGCGGCGCGCCGGGCCGAGGCGCTCGCCAGCTATGCGCTGATTTCCGACGCCCTGACCGGGGCGATCCGCAACGCGCCGGACATCCTCTTCGTGCCCGGCGCCGGCAACGACGACGACGATGTCGACTTCGTCACCGCCCTGCCCGCGGGTATCGACCTGCCCAACGTCCTGACCGTCGGCGGTGTCGACCGGGCCGGCGACGAGGTCGACTTCACCAGTTCCGGCCGCCTCGTGCGCGTGCATGCGCAGGCCTACCAGGTGGACAGCCTGGTCCCGGGCGGCGAGCGGCAGTCATGGTCCGGCACCTCGATGGCCGCGCCGCAGGTCACCAACCTCGCCGCCAAACTCTTCGCGCTGGAGCCGTCGTTGACCGTCGCCGAAGTGGTGCGACTGATCCTCGACGGCGCCGGGCGCAGCGAGGACGGGCGACGCAACCTGATCGACCCCAGGCGTTCGGTGGAACTGCTGGGCGCGCAGCAGGCGCGAAAGGCCGCGGAATGACCGCGCGCACATGGGGGCTTCGCATCGCCCGCTGGCTCTTCGGCGGGTTCTACCTGTTCGCCGGTGCCATGCGGCTGGTGCACGCCGGCACCGCGACCCCGTTCGCCAATCCGCGGGCCCAGGCCCTCAACGCGGCGCTGCACGAGGCGCAGTTCGTCGATCCGCTGTTGGCCGTGTCGCTCCTCGGCGGCGGCGCGCTCCTGCTGTTCCATCGCACGGCGCCGCTGGGAATCGTCGTGCTGGCGCCGATGATCGTGGCGTTCTCGCTGTTCCATGCCGTGCTCAACGGCACGTGGTGGTTCGGTGCGATCACGCTGACCTATCTGCTGCTGCTCGCGTGGGCGTACCGGCGCGCCTTCTCTGCGCTGTGGCGCTTCCCGGCGACGACCGCCTGAAGCCGCCGCCGCAGGGATCTCACGCGGGCTGCAGGTTGGCGTAGGCCAGCACCAGCCACTTGCTGCCGGCCTCGTCGAAATTGACCTGCACACGCGCGTGCGCGCCGTCGCCTTCGATGTCGGTGACGGTGCCGGCGCCGAACTTGGCATGACTGACGTTCTGGCCCAGGCGGATGCCGGCGCTCGGCGCCAGGCTGGCATGGCCGTAGTCCGGGCGCTGGCGCTGCGGGAATGCCGCGCGCACGACCTGCGGCCGTGGCCGCACTTCGTTGAGCAGTACCGGCGGAATCTCGCGCAGGAAGCGCGAGGGAATGCCCAGCATGTCCTGGCCGTGCAGGCGCCGCGCCTCGGCGTAGCTGAGCACCAGTTTCTGCCGCGCGCGGGTGATGCCGACATAGGCCAGCCGGCGCTCTTCCTCCAGCCGCCCGCTTTCCTCGACCGAGCGCGCGTTCGGGAACAGGCCTTCCTCCAACCCGACCAGGAACACCAGCGGAAACTCCAGGCCCTTGGCGCTGTGCAGGGTCATCAGCTGCACGCCGTCCTCGCCGGCCTGGGCCTGGCCCTCGCCGGCCTCCAGCGCGGCATAGGCGAGAAACGCCACCAGTTCGGTCAGCTGCGCGCTCTCTTCGTCGTCGCCGCGCACGAAACGCGACGCCACCGACACCAGCTCGTCGAGATTCTCCACCCGCGAGTCGGCGCTGCCCTTGGACTCGTTGGTGTAGTGCACGCGCAGGCCCGAGCGCGCCAGCACGTGGTCGATCTTGTCCTTGAGCGGCAGCTCGGCCACCTCGCCCGCCAGCGCATCGATCAGCTGGTGGAAGCCGGCGAGCGCGTTGCGCGCGCGCGCGGCCAGTGCGTCGCCGCGCGCCACCTGCTGCGAGGCGCGCCACAGCGATACCGCGTGCTCGCGCGCATGGCGCCGCACTTCGTCGAGGGTGCGTTCGCCAATGCCGCGTGTGGGCGTATTGACCGCGCGCTCGAATGCGGCGTCGTCGTCGCGGTTGGTGACCAGGCGCAGATAGGCCAGGGTGTCCTTGATCTCGGCGCGCTCGAAGAAGCGCACGCCGCCGTAGACGCGGTAGGGCACCTGTTCGGCGACCAGTTGCTCTTCCAGCGCCCGCGACTGCGCGTTGCTGCGGTAGAGGATCGCCGCATCGCCGTGGCTGCCGCCCTCGCGCACCCACTGCGCGATGCGCTCGACCACGTAGCGCGCCTCGTCGATCTCGTTGTAGGCCGCGTACAGGTCGATCGCATCGCCCTCGCCACTGTCGGTCCACAGCTGCTTGCCCAGGCGCTCGGGGTTGTGCGCGATCACCGCGTTCGCCGCGCCCAGGATGTTGGCGCTGGAGCGGTAGTTCTGCTCCAGGCGGATGGTCTGGGCGCCGGGATAATCGCGCAGGAAACGCTGCACGTTCTCGACCTTGGCGCCGCGCCAGCCGTAGATCGCCTGGTCGTCGTCGCCGACCACGAACACCTTGCCGCTGTCGCCCGCCAGCACCCGGATGAAGGCGTACTGGATCGCGTTGGTGTCCTGGAACTCGTCGACCAGCAGGTGGCCGAAACGCTGGCGGTAATGCGCCAGCAACGCCGGCGTGTCGCGCAGCAGCTCATGGGCGCGCAGCAGGATCTCGGCGAAATCCACCAGCCCGGCGCGGTCGCAGCGTTCCTGGTACAGGGTGTAGGCCTTGAGCATCACGCTCGACCATTCATCGCCGACCGCCTGGATGTGCTGCGGGCGCCGGCCCTCGTCCTTCTGCTCGTTGATCCACCAGGCAATCTGCCGCGGCGGGAAGCGCGCATCGTCGAGCTCCAGCTGCTGGACCACGCGCTTGACCAGGCGCAGCTGGTCGTCGCTGTCGAGGATCTGGAAGCCCTCGGGCAGTTTCGCGTCCTGCCAGTGCAGGCGCAGCAGCCGGTGGGCCAGGCCGTGGAAGGTGCCGATCCACATGCCGCGCGCGCCGCGCGCAAGCTGGGCATCGACCCGGTGGCGCATTTCGGCCGCGGCCTTGTTGGTGAAGGTCACCGCGAAGATGCCGTGAGTCGGCACCCCGAAGACCTCGTTGAGCCAGGCGATGCGGTGGGTCAGGACCCGGGTCTTGCCGCTGCCGGCGCCAGCCAGCACCAGGTAGTGGCCATCGGGCGCGGACACGGCCTGGCGCTGGGCCGCGTTGAGCCCGTCGAGCAAATGCGAAACATCCATTTGCGCATTCTACGCGCCCGGCTGTCGCGCCGGATGCGACCGGCACGGCGCCGACGCGCGCAGCCAACGTCCGCCGTGGGCGGCGTCAGTGCGTGGCGTGCTCGCGCTTGGCAGTGCTGCCGGTCATCAGCTTGTCGGTGTAGGCGATGCCCATGGCCGAGAGGATGAAACCGCCGTGGATGATCGTCTGCCACATCACGCCCGCGGCGGTGACCTTGGTGCAGGCCGGCGCGGCCAGCGACAGGCCACCGGCCACCGCCTGCGCGTGCGCGGTGGCGGCGGCGATGAACTCGGCCGAGCCGCACACCGGCAGGCCCACCTCGCCGGCGGCGATGAAGGTCTTGAGCAGATGGATCGAGGAGATGCCGATGATCGCCATCGCCAGCTTGACCTTGAGCACGCTGGCGTTGACGTGGCTCAGCCATTCCGGCTGGTCGGGGTGGTTCTGCAGGCCCAGGCGCGAGACGAAGGTCTCGTAGCCGCCGACGATCACCATCACCAGCAGGTTGGAGATCATCACCACGTCGATCAGGCCCAGCACCAGCAGCATGATCCCCTGCTCGGTCAGGGTGTTGGCGCCATGCACCAGGTGCCAGAGTTCCTTGATGAACAGGAACACGTAGACGCACTGGGCAACGATCAGGCCCAGGTACAGCGGCAGCTGCAGCCAGCGCGAGCCGAAGATGAGCAGGGACAGCGGATTGGGCTGGGGCGGCGGAACGGAACTGGGCGTGCTGGACATGGGGGTCGCAAGGAATGCTGCAGTGCAAAATCGTAGCGGCTGGATGTGACGTCCTGCAATGGTCGCTGTCCTGAAAGGGGGTTCGATTGGCAGCCACGGCCCCGACCGACCGTGCTGTCGTCTGCCTGTACTGGGCGCGCAGTCGCCGCCCTCCCGGGAGTGCCTGTGCGCGGGAGGGTGGCGCCCCGCCTGGCGCGAGGATTCCCTGCACCGACGGGTGTGAATGCTGCGAAGCAGCATCGCGCGTGCATTCCGGCGAGCGACGCGTACATCGATTGACAGCGTTGTCAGACGCACGTACAAGCGCCTTGGCAGGATCGTCCGCGATCCCTGCTGCACAACCCTGGGGAGGGAACGGCAACATGCGTGAGTCATCCAACCGTCGTCTGCGACTGCCTGTCGCCGTGTCCACCGTGCTTGGCCTGATGGCCGCGTTTCCGGCGATCGCCCAGGACGGCGCCACCACCGAGACGCCTCCCGCCGACGCCAGGACGCTCGATGCGGTGATCGTCACCGTGGAGCGCCGCGAGCAGGACCTGCAGAAGTACGCAGGTACCGCGCAGGTCATCACCCAGGACGATGCCCGGCAGCTGGGCATCAACAACGAGCTGCGCAACATCCAGGCGCTGGTGCCGGGCATGAGCATGGCCAACCAGGAAGGCAACCTGGAGATCTTCATACGCGGCGTCGGCTCGGCCAACAACACCGAGCTGGGCGATCCCGGCGCTGCGCCGCACATCAACGGCGCCTACATCGCGCGCCCACGCGGCCTGGGCGGCATGTTCTATGACATCGAGCGGGTCGAGATCAACAAGGGTCCGCAGGGCACCCTGCGCGGCCGCAACGCGCTTGCCGGCTCGCTGAACATCGTCACCAAGCGGCCTGACCTGGAACATTTCGGCGGCCACGCCCAGCTCGAGACAGGCAACCGCGACCACCGCGCCGGCGAGTTCGCACTGAACATGCCGCTCGGCGGCTGGGCCGCGCTGCGCGTGGCCGGCTACAAGGTGGAGAAGGATTCCTCGTTCGAGAACGCAGGCATGGCCAGCCACCTCGACCCCGCCGGGATCCAGGACGAACACGGCGCGCGCGTCTCGTTCCTGTACCAACCCGACGACAAGCTGTCGGTGTTCGTGATGGCCGACATGGGCAAGGAAGGCGGCACCGGCTATCCCGGCGCCAACATCATCGGCGCCGCGCGCGAGGGTTACGCGCCCGACCAGATGGACCTGCGCAAGGTGATCTACCGCGGCCAGCAGGGCACGCTCGACAGCACCAACTGGGGGGCGCTGGCCAACATCGGCTACGACTTCGGCCCGGTCTCGCTGGAGTACAACGCCAGCTACCGCGACGTCGACTACCGCCAGACCAACGCCGCCAGCGAGGGCATCCTGTGGCCGGGCCGCAACATCGCCCAGGCCGCGCCGGACAACCCCGGCGGCATCGACTACGACAACTACTCCACCCAGTACTGGCTCACCCTGTCGCAGTCCCAGGTCCACGAAATCCGCCTGTCCTCCGACGACGACAGCCGCTTCCGCTGGACCACGGGCCTGTTCCATTTCAACGAGGACCAGCAGGTCGGCTATCTGTCGCTGGTCGACAAGGGCCGCTGGTACTCGGGCACCGAGTTCACCATGCCCGACGTCAACGGCCGCTCCTCGGCGGCATTCGCCGACGGCACCTTCGACCTCAACGATCGCCTGCACCTGAAGGGCGGCCTGCGCTACACCCGCGAGGAGAAATCGCGCTACGGCATCGGCGGCAACTGGGCACTGGGCCTGCCGGGCGTGGGCGGCGACTTCTCCACCCGCCTGGGCACGCCGGGGTTCGCGCCGGCCTTCATGTACCGGCCCAACTTCGATGTCACCGGGCTCACCTCGCAGGCCGACATGGCCCGTTTCCTGCTGCAGGGCATCCTCGCCCACGGCGCCAACGACACCATCGCCCAGCAGATCGGCGCGGTGCCCGGCGGCGGTGATTTCGGCTGCGTGGACCGCCCCGACATCGGCGGCGACAGCATCGACTGTCCCTACCAGCCCTGGGTGCAGGTCAGCGGCATCCCCGCGCAGCAGTTCGGCGAGAGCAGGTTCAACTTCACCGACTGGCGCGTGGGCGTGGAGTACGACCGCAGCGACAGCCACCTGCTCTACGCCACGGTCTCCAGCGGCCACAAGGCCGGCGGTTTCAACGACGCGTTCGACATCAACGAGATCCCCGAGACCTTCAAGCCCGAATCGATCATCGCCTACGAGATCGGCAGCAAGGGCAGCTGGCGCTGGTTCGGCCGACCCTCGACCTTCAACCTCGCCGCGTTCTACTACGACTATTCCGACCAGGTCTTCCAGGATCTCGCGGTCATCGCGGTCAACGAACTCGGCGAGGCCACCGGTTACTCGCTGGTCAACCGCAACGTCGGCAAGTCGGCGACCTACGGCGTGGAGGCCGAGAGCGCGCTGCGTTTCGACCACGGCTTCACGCTCAACCTCAATGCGCTGTATCTCGACAGCGAGATCAAGCAGGGCACGGTGGCCGATGTGCGCAGCCAGAACCACGGCGCCGGCGGCATCACCTCGATGATCGACCTGTCGGGCAACGAACTGCCGCTGGCATCCCGGCTGACCTTCAACGCGCGCCTGCAGCACATCGTCGAACTCGCCCGCGGCACCCTGGACTGGCAAGTGCTGGGCGCCTACCGCTCGGCCTACTACCTGACCCAGTTCAACAACCGCGACGTGGTGTTCGTCTCCGACACCGCCGGCACCGTCGATCGTATCGAGGACGCCGCGACCGCGGGCTTCCCCGACCGCCAGGACGCGGCCACCACCCTCAATGCCGGCCTCGGCTTCACCACGCTCAGTGGCAACTGGCGCTTCGAGGCCTGGGGCAACAACCTGCTCAACAACGATGTCTCGCAGAAGGCACTGGTCGGCTCGGGCATCAACGTGCGTTTCCTCAACGACGCCCGCAGCTACGGCGTGCGCGTGCGCTACCAGTTCTGATCCCGCGCCTGCCGGCCTGCGCGCGTCCACGCAGCGCAGGCCGGTCGTTCCCTCTCCTGCCGGCGTGACGCCGCCACTCCGCCCTTCCCGGATTCGATGACATGACCCTCTCACCGCTCGACATCGGCATCGTGCTGGCCTACCTGGTCGGCATCTT
>JAFAFY010000401.1 GCA_023423235.1 Pseudomonadota bacterium | reverse complement strand
GGTCGGCGTCAACCGCGCCGCCGACATCCGCCAGCTGCTGCGCTGGAGCCGGCGCCACGGCCTGCGCATCGCCATCCGTGGCGGTGCCGAGGCCTGGAAGCTGGCGCCGGAACTCGCCGCCGCGCGGATGCCGGTGCTGGTCGATCCGCTGGTCAACCTGCCTTCGAACTTCGACCAGATCGGCGCCACGCTGGAGAACGCCGCGCGCCTGCATGCCGCCGGCGTGCCGGTCGCATTCGCGCAGGCCGAGGACGCCTCGCACAACGCGCGCAAGCTGCGCCAGCTGGCCGGCAACGCGGTCGCCAACGGCCTGCCCTGGGACGCCGGCCTGGCCGGCCTGACCCGGGTGCCGGCGGAACTGCTGGGCGTGGATGGCGGCAGCATCGCGGTGGGCAAGCGCGCCGACCTGGTGCTGTGGACCGGCGATCCGCTGGACGTCGCCCACACCGCGGTGCAGACCTGGTTCGACGGCCGCGCGATCCCGATGCGCTCACGCCAGACCGAGTTGCGCGACCGTTACCTGGGCCCACGCACGCCCGCCGCGGAAGGCGGCCTGCCGCGCGCCTATCCGGCCTCGCGCTGAGGCGCGGCCGCCAGCCCCGCCGCTGCAGGCCTCAGGCCTGTGTCGGCGCAGCGGCCGCGGCAAACTCCTCGTAGGCGGCGATCGCATTCGCGGCGTACATCAGCGACGGACCGCCGCCCATGTAGACCGCAACGCCCAGCATCTCCCGGAACTCCTCGCGGCTGGCGCCCAACTGCACGAGCGCCCTGGCATGGAAGCCAAGGCAACCATCGCAGCGATTGGCGACGCCGATCGCCATCGCGATCAGCTCCTTGGTCTTTTCGTCGAGCACGCCTCCGGCCATCGCGGCCTTGCTCAGGGCGCCGAAGCCCTGCATGACCTCACCGTTGTGGGTGCGTAATGGCGCGAGATTGCGCGAGATCTCGCGGGTGAGTTGCTGATAGGCAGGTGCGTTCATCGTGGCGATCCCCGGGTCAGCGGCGAAGTGCCGCGCGGCCATAATATTAGATATTTCTAATTTAGAGAATCGTGATATAAAAGCAGCCATGCCGGATTCCCGAGATCGCAAGTTCATGCAGCAGGGCGCCGAACAGGCCGCGGCGATGCTGCGCACGCTCGGCAACGAGCACCGCCTGCTGCTGCTGTGTCTGCTGATCGAGCATGGCGAGCTCGCGGTTGGCGCGATGCAGTCCCGGGTGGACCTCAGCCAGTCCGCGTTGTCGCAGCACCTGGCGCGGATGCGCGAAGACGGCCTGGTCAGCTACCGACGGGAAGCCACCACGCTGTATTACCGGATCGCCGACCCGCGCATCGCCACACTGGTCGGCACGCTCAAGCAACTGTTCTGCCCCTGACCCCAACGGCGCCGCCGTCGCGCCGCAGGCGTGCGCGGCGGACAGCGGCAGATCGCCAGCGGTCTTGGGCCCCACCCTTCCGCAATAGGATCGCGCATGAAACGCATCGACCCCCACGCCGCCGCAGCGCTGCTCGCCTCGGGCGCGACGCTGATCGACATCCGCGAGCGCGACGAGTATGCCCGCGAGCACATCCCCGGCGCCCGCCACCTGCCACTCGCGCAACTGTCCGCGGGCACGCCGGCGAGTGTCGCGCTGCCGGCCGGCGTCATCGTCTTCCACTGCCGTTCGGGCATGCGCACCGCGGCCAACTGCGACGCGCTGGCGCGCGCGGCCGGCGATGCCTGCGAGCCTTGCATCCTCGACGGCGGCCTCGATGCCTGGAAGCACGCCGGCCTGCCGGTGACGCGCGACGGACGCCAGCCGCTGGAACTCATGCGCCAGGTGCAGATCGCGGCCGGTTCGCTGGTCGTGGCCGGCGTCGTGCTCGGCGCCACGGTCGCGCCTGCCTGGCATCTGCTCTCGGCGGCCGTCGGTGCCGGGCTGGTATTCGCCGGCGCCTCCGGCTTCTGCGGCCTTGCGCGACTGTTGCTGCGCATGCCCTGGAACCGCGCGTTGCGCGGCTGACGGGCCGCCGCGCCGGTCTACGCGGCGCCCGCCACCCGCCGGTCGCGCGCCAGATGCACCAGCAGCAGCGAGATCGCCGCCGGGGTCATGCCCGGGATGCGCTGGGCCTGGCCCACGGTATGCGGCTGCACCTGGGCGAGCTTCTGCTGCACTTCCATCGACAGCCCGCGCACGCCGGCGTAGTCGAAGCCGGCGGGAATCGCGGTGTCCTCGTGGCGCTGCTGGCGCGCGATCTCCTCGCGCTGGCGCTGCAGGTAGCCCGAATACGTCGCCTCGATCTCCACCTGCTCGGCGACCTCGGCATCGTCGACCGGCGGCGCGAACCCGGCCACCGAGGTCAGCATGGCGTAGTCGAGTTCCGGCCGCCGCAGCAGGTCGATGCCGTTGCTCTCGCGGCGCAGCTCGATGCCCAGGGTGTCGACCAGCGCGCGACCGGCCGCGTTCTGCGGCGAGGCCCACAGGCTGCCCAGGCGCGCGGTCTCGCGTTCGAGCGCCTCGCGCTTGGCATCGAAGCGGCGCATGCGCGCATCGTCGACCAGGCCCAGCCCGCGGCCGATCGCGGTCAGGCGCAGGTCGGCGTTGTCCTCGCGCAGCTGCAGCCGGTACTCGGCGCGGCTGGTGAACATGCGGTAGGGCTCCCTGGTGCCGTGGGTGATCAGGTCGTCGATCAGCACGCCGATGTAGGCCTGGTCGCGGCGCGGGGTCCACGCGTCCAGCCCGCGCACGTTGCGCGCGGCATTGAGCCCCGCGATGAGGCCCTGCGCCGCGGCTTCCTCGTAACCGGTGGTGCCGTTGATCTGGCCGGCGAAGAACAGCCCGGCCACGGCCTTGGTCTCCAGCGAGGCCTTGAGCCCGCGCGGGTCGAAGAAGTCGTACTCGATCGCGTAGCCGGCGCGGGTGATGTGCGCGTGCTCGAAGCCGACGATGCTGCGCACCAGCGCCAGTTGCACGTCGAACGGCAGCGAGGTCGAGATGCCGTTGGGATAGATCTCGGCCACGTCCAGCCCTTCGGGCTCGACGAAGATCTGGTGGCTGGCCTTCTCGGCGAAACGGACCACCTTGTCCTCGATCGACGGGCAATAGCGCGGGCCGATGCCTTCGATCTGGCCCGAATACATCGGCGAGCGGTGCAGCGCGCCGCGGATGATCTCGTGGGTGCGCCCGGTGGTCTGGGTGATCCAGCACGGCACCTGCCGCGGATGGTCGTCGCGACTGCCCATGAAGGAGAACACCGGGCGCGGATCGTCGCCCGGCTGCACGGTCATCGCCGCGTAGTCCAGCGTGCGGCCATCGATGCGCGGCGGCGTGCCGGTCTTCAGGCGATCGACGACGAACGGGCGCTCGCGCAGCTTCGCCGCCAGCGTCGTCGCCGGCGGGTCGCCCGCGCGCCCGGCCGCGTACTGGGTCTCGCCGACATGGATGCGGCCGGCGAGGAAGGTGCCCGCGGTCAACACCACGCAGGGCGCATCGAAGCGCAGGCCGGTCTGGGTGACGACGCCGCGCACGGCATCGTGTTCGATGACGATGTCGTCGACCGCGGCCTGGAAC
>JAFAFY010000394.1 GCA_023423235.1 Pseudomonadota bacterium | reverse complement strand
TGTTCTCCTTCACCGGCTCGCGCGCTTCCAAGCTGGGCGACCTGGGCCCCTACGGCAAGCAGGTGGTGATGTTCTACACCCAGACCAAGACGGTGACCGCGCGCTGGTTCGACGACGAGACCGCGGGTCATGGCGTCAACACCACGATCAGCCTGAAGTAAGCCGGATGGATGCGATGACCACCGTCGACAGCGGCTTCGGCCTGACCGAGGAGCAAGCCGCCTTCCGCGAGGCCGCGCGCGATTTCGCCGCGGCCGAACTGGCGCCCAGGGCCGGGCACTGGGATGCGGAAGGCATCTTCCCGAAGGACGCGATCGCCAAGGCCGGCGAGCTGGGCTTCTGCGGCATCTACACGCCCGAGGACGCCGGCGGCATCGGCCTGTCGCGGCTGGATGCGGCGCTGATCTTCGAGGAACTGGCCGCCGCCGATCCCTCGACCGCGGCCTACATCAGCATCCACAACATGGCGACCTGGATGCCGGCGAGCTGGGCCACCGCGCGCGTGCGCGGCGACTGGGCGCAGGCGATGGCCAGCGGCGCGAAGCTGGGCTCGTATTGCCTGACCGAGCCGGGCGCCGGCTCCGATGCCGCCTCGCTCAAGACCCGCGCCGTGCGCGACGGCGACGACTACGTCATCGACGGCAGCAAGGCCTTCATCTCCGGCGCCGGTGCCACCGACATGCTGATCGTCATGGCCCGCACCGGCGGCGAGGGCGCGCGCGGCATCAGCGCCTTCGCGGTGCCGGCGGACCTGCCGGGCATCGAGTACGGCAAGAAGGAAGAGAAGATGGGCTGGAACAGCCAGCCCACCCGCACCATCAGCTTCACCGGCGTGCGCGTGCCGGCCGACCACCTGCTGGGCGCGGAGGGCGAGGGCTTCCGCATCGCCATGAAGGGGCTCGATGGCGGCCGCATCAACATCGCCGCCTGCTCGCTGGGCGCCGCGCAGGGCGCGCTCGATGCCGCGCGTGGCTACATGCGCGAGCGCAAGCAGTTCGGCAAGCCGATCGCCGAGTTCCAGGCGCTGCAGTTCAAGCTGGCCGACATGGCCACGCAACTCGTCGCCGCGCGGCAGATGGTGCACACCGCCGCGCGCAAGCTCGACGCCGGCAGCAGCGACGCCAGCGTGTGGTGCGCGATGGCCAAGCGTTTCGCCACCGATGCCGGCTTCAACATCTGCAACGACGCGCTGCAACTGCACGGCGGCTATGGCTACATCCGCGAGTATCCGGTCGAGCGCCTGCTGCGCGACAGCCGCGTGCACCAGATCCTGGAAGGCACCAACGAGATCATGCGTGTCATCGTGGCGCGCCACCTGCTCAACACCGACGAGGAACTGCGATGAGTGCTGCCGATTACCGCAACCGCGACTGGACCGGTCTGACGCTGGAAATCGACGGTCACACCGCCGTCGTCACCTTGTCCAACCCCCCGGCCAACACCTGGACCGTGCACAGCCTGGCGGCGCTGCGCGACCTCGTCGGCGCGCTCGACGGCGACCGCGACATCTACGCACTGGTGATCACCGGTGAAGGCGGGAAGTTCTTCTCCGCCGGCGCCGACCTCAAGCAGTTCGCATCCGGCGACAAGGCCGCCGCGCGCGAGGCCGCGCGCCGGTTCGGCGAGGCCTTCGAGGCGCTGGCGACGTTCCGCGGCGTCAGCATCGCCGCGATCAACGGCTATGCGATGGGCGGCGGCCTGGAATGCGCGCTGGCCTGCGACCTGCGTATT
This sequence comes from Pseudomonadota bacterium, assembly GCA_023423235.1. Taxonomy (GTDB): domain Bacteria; phylum Pseudomonadota; class Gammaproteobacteria; order Xanthomonadales; family Xanthomonadaceae; genus Luteimonas. Next base: position 1,387 of record JAFAFY010000394.1, on the reverse strand, counting down.
GCCGAGGAGCAGGCGCAGCTGGCGCTGCCCGAGGCCACCGTCGGCCTGCTGCCCTGCGCCGGCGGCACCCAGAACCTGACCCGCCTGTGCGGCGAGGGCTGGGCCAAGCGCATGATCCTGCTGGGCGAGCGCATCGACGCCGCCACCGCGCTGCGCATCGGCGTGGTGGAGGAAGTCGTCGGCACCGGCGAGGCGAAGGCGAAGGCCTTGGAATGGGCCGCCAGGGCCGCGAAGCAGTCGCCCACCAGCGTCGCCGCGTGCAAGGTGCTGGTGCAGACCACGCGCAGCCAGCCGGCGACCGCCGGGCTGATCGCCGAGCGCGAGCTGTTCGTCGACCTGTTCGACACCGCCGACCAGAAGGAAGGCGTCAACGCGTTCCTGGAGAAGCGCGCGCCCGAATGGAAGAACGCATGAGCGAGGCCGCCGATCCCGTGGTGCTGCTGGAAGAACGCGCCGCCGCCGATGGCCGCCGCATCGGCATCGCCACGCTCAACAGTCCCAGGACCCTCAACGGCCTGTCGCTGGAGATGGCGCGCCTGCTCGATGCGCAGCTGGTCGCCTGGGCCGCCGATGACGCCATCGCGATGGTGGTGCTGCAGGGCAATGGCGAGAAGGCGTTCTGCGCCGGCGGCGACCTGCATTCGCTCTACAAGAGCATGCTCGCCTACCGCGAGGCCGGCGCGACCGACGTGCTCGACAACGCCTACGCGGCCGAATTCTTCGAGGTCGAGTACCGCCTCGATTTCCGCATCCACACCTACCCCAAGCCGGTGCTGTGCTGGGGCCATGGCATCGTCATGGGTGGCGGCATCGGCCTGATGTCCGGGGCCAGCCACCGCGTGGTCAGCGAGCGCTCGAAGCTGGCGTTCCCGGAAGTCACCGTCGGCCTGTTCCCGGATGTCGGCGGCAGCTGGCTGCTCAGCCGCGTGCCGGATCGCGCCGGCCTGTTCCTCGCCGCGACCGGCGCGCTGCTCGGCCCGGGCGATGCGATCCACGCCGGCCTGGCCGATGCGCACCTGCCCGAGGCCAGCCGCGACGAGGTGTTCGCCGCGCTGCTTGCCGAGACGTGGGACGCGGCGGCGCAAGCCAACCATGCACGGCTGTCCGCGTTGTTGTCGCGCTACGCTGCGCCGGCCGAGGCGGGTCCGTTGCAGCAGCACGCGCAGACCGTGGCCGCCGTGTGCGCGCACGAACGGCTGGAGGACATCGTCGAGGCCATCGCAAGGCTCGATGCCGGCGACGATGCCTGGCTGTCGGCCGCGCAGAAGACCCTGGCGGCGGGATCGCCGGGCTCGGTGCGGCTGGGCTACGAACTGCAGACGCGCGCGGCCGGCATGTCGCTGGCCGAGGTGTTCCGCATGGAGTACATCGCCGCGCTGCACTGCGC
>JAFAFY010000105.1 GCA_023423235.1 Pseudomonadota bacterium | reverse complement strand
GGCGGATATCGCCCAGCGCCCGGGCGATGGTCTCGATGCGGCCGGGCGTGTCCCGCTCCCACTGCTGCATCATCAGGCCGACCTGCTTGCGCTGCAGGTTCTCCTGCGAGCCGCACAGGTTGCAGGGAATGATCGGGAAGTCCTTGGCCCGCGCGTAGGCGGCGATGTCGTCCTCGGCGGCGTAGGCCAGCGGCCGGATCACCACGTGCTTGCCGTCATCGCTGCGCAGCTTCGGCGGCATGCCGCTGAGCTTGGCGTGGAAGAACAGGTTGAGGAAGAACGTCGCCACCAGGTCGTCGCGGTGGTGGCCGAGCGCGATCTTGGTGAACCCCTGCTGCTCGGCATAGGTGTACAGCGCGCCGCGGCGCAGCCGCGAGCACAGCGAGCACATGGTCTTGCCTTCCGGGATCACCCGGCTGACCACCGAATAGGTGTCCTGCTCGATGATGTGGAAATCCACGCCGAGCGCGCGCAGGTAGTCGGGCAGGATGTGTTCGGGAAACCCCGGCTGCTTCTGGTCCAGGTTGACCGCGGTGATCGAGAACGCCACCGGCGCCTTCTTCTGCAGCTGCAGCAGGATGTCGAGCAGGGTGTAGCTGTCCTTGCCGCCGGACAGGCACACCATCACCTTGTCGCCGTCCTCGATCATGCCGAAATCGGCGATCGCGCGGCCCACCTGGTGGCGCAGGCGCTTGCCGAGCTTGTTGCTCTCGTGCGCGGTGCGGCGCGGATCGCGTGCGCGCGGCGGCGCCGGCGCAGCGGCGCGCGGGACTGGATCGGGCAGGGGCAGGACGATGCTCATCGGGCACTAGTTTACCGGCCCGCGCGGGCCGGCCGGGGATGACGTGGCGTTAAGCCTGCTGCCGCGCGCGCCGCTATACTCGGTGCCCGTCGCCGCTGCCGCGCGACGCATCCCGGTCGCCGATGCGACCCCAGCAGGAGCGCAATGACGTGAAGTCCTGAGCCGACATCGAGTCCGCCGACCCACCGGGTCGCGTCCCCATGTCCGCGAGGTCTTGCGCATGCCAGTTCCTGCACCGCCGGCGCCGAGCCGGCCGTTTTCCACATCCGTCACTTCGACCACGCCCGCGCTGCGTGCGCAGGGCCTGTCGGCCACCCGCGACGACGGCAGCCTGCTCTACCACGACCTGTCGCTGCTGCTGCACGACGGCGCCTGCGCGCTGGTGGGCGCCAACGGCGCCGGCAAGTCCACCCTGTTGCACCAGCTGGCGGGTGGCGCCGGCGGGCGCGTCGAGGTCGCCGGCGGCGTCCACCTGATGCCGCAGCTGCCCGGCGCCTTGCCGCCGCGGGTGGTCGACCTGCTTGGCCTGGGCGCGCGCTTCGATGCGCTGGTGCGCCTGCTCGACGGCCGCGGCGATGCCGCCGATGCCGCCTGCGTCGACGACTGGACCCTGGCCTCGCGCCTGCGCGAGGCGCTCGACGATCTCGGCCTGCCCGACGTGGCCGCGGACACCGATCCCGCGCGGCTGTCGGGCGGGCAATGCCAGCAGCTGCGCCTGCTGGCCGCGTTGTGGTCGGATGCGCGGGTGCTGCTGCTCGACGAACCAAGCACGTTCCTCGATGGCGTGGCCTCGGCGCAGTGGTGCACCAGGTTCGGGCAGCGCCCCGGCGCGCTGCTGCTGGTCAGCCACGACCCGCTGTGGCTGCGGGCGATGCCGCGGCTGCTGGAACTGCGCAGCGATGGCCTGCATGTGTTCGATGGCGGGCTGGAAGCATGGCGCGCGTGGCGCGCGGATCACCAGCAACAGGCGCAGCAGGCACTGGAACAGGCGCGCAGCGACCGCAGCCGCGTGCAGCGCAGCGTCGCCCGCGAACGCCAGCGCCTGGACCAGCGCCAGGCACGCGGTCAACGCGCCCGCGCGCAGGCCAACCAGTCGCCGCTGCTGCTCGATCGCGTCAAGGACAAGGCCGAACGCAGCCAGGGCCGGTTGCGCGGCGCGCTCGCACAGCAGCTTGCCGACGGCGAGGCGGCGGTGCGCAGCGCCTTCGCCGCATTCGACCATGCGCCGCCGCCGCAGTTCGTGCACGCCGGCGTCGCGCTGCCGGCCGGGTGCCGGGTGTTGACGTTCGAGCACGCGCATCCATTGGCCCGGAAGCCAGCGGCGGCGCTGGACTGGCAGGCCGAGGGGCCGGTGCGGATCGGCCTGGAAGGTTGCAACGGCAGCGGCAAGACCACGCTGCTGCGGGCGATCCGTGGCGACGCGCGGCTGGCCAGCGGTACCGTGACCGCGCACGTGCCGGTGCAGTCGCTGGACCAGCACCTGGCGGACCTGCCCGATGCGCAGCGCGCGCTGGACTGGCTCACTGCGCGCATGCAGGTCGACGCCCCGGCCCTGCCGGCCACCCGGCTTGCGCTGCTGGGACTGCCCGGCGACCGCGCGCGGCAACCGCTGGGCACGCTGTCGGGCGGCGAGCGCATGCGGGTCGCGATGGCCGCCGCGGCATGGGCGCAGCCGGCGGCGCCGCTGCTGCTGCTCGACGAGCCGGCCAGCCATCTGGATTTCGACAGCGTCGAGGCACTGGTCGCGCTGCTGCGCGCCTGGCCGGGCGCGTTGCTGGTGGTCAGCCACGATCCCGACCTGCTCGACGCGCTGGCACTCGACCATCGCCTGCGGCTGGACGGCGGGCGGTTGTTGCTGGCGTGATGCCGGCCGGCTGCCTGCGCGGCCATCGGCAACGGTCACGACCGGGGTCTTGGCGCCGGTCGTGCTTGACGCTCAAGCCGCGCGGATCAAGCCGCGCAGACCAGCCCGGGCAGGGCATGTGCAACACGCCAGGCCCGGCAATCCGGGCCTGGCGGATGACGCTATCCGATGCAGGGCACCGGACTCAGGGCACCCGACTCAGGGCACCCACACCAGGTTGCGGGTGTTGGGGTCGGTGGTGATCTCGCTGACGCGGCCGGCGCCGTCGAACTGCACCTGGAACTCGGCGAAGCTGCTGATCCAGTAGCGCCACAGGTTGGACGCCAGGTCCGGGTTCTCGCTGCTGATCGGATAACCCAGCGACATCAGCACCTGCTCGCGGGTCATGCCGCGGGTGATCTTGGCGCGCTTGATCGCGTCCTGGATCTTGGCCGGATAGGTCGCGATCTTCGCGGCCGGGTCTTCGGTGACGACGTAGCGCTGGGCGAACGTGCCCAGGTCGAGGTCGCGGCTGTAGTCGTTGCCGATCGACTGCCGGGCGCCGTCGATGCGCACGTTGACGCGGTGGCGGCCATAGCCGGTGATGCTGGTCGGGGTGCCGACGGGAATCACGCGCTTGCCGTTCTCGGCGTAGTTGCTGTCACTGATCCAGCTGCCGTCGCTGCGCAGGTTGCAGCACAGGTAGCCGTCGTACTTGGCCTGGGCGGCGACAGCGGCGGGAAGGGCGAAGGCGGCTGCGGCCAGCAGCGACGCGGCGATGGCTTTCGATCGACGGGACATCCGGTTTCCTCGGGCAGGCGCGGCCAGGGGTGCCGCACGGGTCGGCACGCGGCTGATGCCTGCGTCGCGCCGTCCCCTGATCGGCGCAGGCGCATTGTTGCAGCGCGCCGGGCCGCCGCCAAGCCGGCAGGCCACGTGACGCGGCCGCGTTGCGCTAAGCTCGGCGCATGGCGTCCGAACGCTCCGACATCTCCGACTCGCCGGTGGCCCGGCTGGTGCGCCTGCGCGCCGAGCATCGCGCGCTGGACGGCGAGATCGAGGCACTGCAGGCCGAGCGCGGACATGACGATCTGGTGCTCAAGCGGCTGAAGAAACGCAAGCTGCAGCTCAAGGACGCGATCGCCCGGCTCGAATCCGACCTGATCCCCGACGAGCCGGCCTGAGCCGGCCAGTGCGGCCACGCGTGGGCGGATCAGCACGCGGCATCGATGCACCACGGTCGATGCACTGCCGTCCATGGCCCGCAGGTGTTGCGCGCGCCGTCAGTCCGCGGCTGCCACCGGCGGTTCGGCCGGGCGCACCGCCTCGGGCGTGACCTTCTCGATGGTATGCCGCAGTTCGCGGCCCAGGATCACCTTGGCGTCCTTGGCCCAGTTGCTCAGGCGCTCGTCGAACACCAGCTTGCTGTTGCTGTCCAGCTTGACCATGCCCAGCTCGCGCATCTTCTGGATGAAGCCGCGGAACAGCGACTTGTCGAAGAACTCCGGCGCCGCCGGTGCGTACAGCAGCGACAGCCGCTGCGCCGCCAGCTGGCACAGGCTTTCCAGCTCGCCCGCGCCCAGGGTGCCGGCGCCGTTCTTGGCCAGTACCGAGATGGCGATGTAGTAGCGCTCGAACGCCTGCTGCAGCGGGTGGCTGAGCGCGCGCAGGCGGAACACCTCGTCGGTCTGGCCGGCGTTGCGGCCGTAGACGCCGCCGTCCTCGTCGTTGATGTGTTCGAGCAGACCCTCGCGCACGAACACCTCGATGGTGCGCTCGATGCGCTCGGCAAAGCCGTCCTCGTCCCAGGCCAGGAACAGCTCGGCCTGCAGGAACGGATACATGGTCCGCCCCAGCCGCACCAGCGCATGCCGGCTCATGCGCCGGTTGTGCAGGAAGCAGCAGGCGATCCACGCCGAGGTGGTGAACAGGTGCAGCACGTTGTTGCGGAAGTAGGTCAGCAGCACCGCCTTGTCATCGTCGACCCGCAGCACGTCGCCCAGCGGATGCGAGACGCGCTCGAGCACGCCGATCTCCTCGCCGTGGGCGACGATCTCGCGCGGCGTGTGCGGGGTGACGGTGACCAGCGCCGAATACGGCACGTCCTGCAGCAACTGCTTGGACAGCGCGATCTGCGCCAGCAGGTCGGCCTCGCCCATCGCGTGCTTGGGCGTGGACAGCAGCGCCAGTGCCAGCAGGTTGATCGGATTGACGTCGGCGGCGCGGTTGATGTTGACGTTGATGCGCTGGGCGGTGGCGTCGACCGTGCGCGAGAGCCATTCCGGGCGCTCGCTGTCGGCCACCGCCTTGCCGTCCCAGGCCGGGGCGTAGGTGGAGAGCATGTCGCCGAGCGCGATCGGCTCGCCGAAGTTCACCACCACCTGGCCGAAGTTCGAGCGCAGCACCTGCGGGATGCTCCACAGCAGCTGCCAGATCGATTCCTTCTTCTTGGCCTTGCCCGAGAGCTCGTCGAAATAGCTGTCGCCCTCCATCAGCTTCTCGTAGCCGATGTAGACCGGCTGGAACAGCACCGGGCGGGTGGGCTGGCGCAGGAACGCACGGATGGTCATCGACACCATGCCGCCCTTGGGCGCCAGCAGGCGGCCGGTGCGCGAACGCCCGCCCTCGACGAAGTACTCGATCGAATAGCCGCCGGCGACCAGCTGGGCCACGTACTCGGCCAGCACCGTGGAATACAGCGCGTTGCCGCGGATCGAGCGGCGGATGAAGAACGCGCCGCCCTTGCGCAGCAGGGTGCCGATCACCGGCAGGTTGAGGTTGATGCCGGCGACGATGTGCGGCGGCACGATGCCGCGGTTGTAGAGCAGGTAGCTCAGCAGCAGGTAATCCATGTGGCTGCGGTGGCTGGGCACGTAGATGATCTCGTGTCCCGGCGCGGCGGCCTTGAGCGCGTCGAGGTGGTGCACCAGCACGCCGCGGAAGATCCGGTTCCAGACCGTGGTCAGCAGGTAGCTGGCCGAGCGCACCACCGGGTGCGAGTAGTCGGCGGCGATCTCGTAGGCGTAGGCGTGGGCCTTCTTCCAGGCGTCCTCGGGCTTGCTGTTGTCGCGGCGTGCCTGGTCGGCGATCGCGTCCTTGACCGTGGCCGAGGCCAGCACCTTGTCGATCAGCAGGCGGCGGGTCGACAGGTCCGGGCCGATGATCGCCTCGCGCACCCGGTTGAAGTGCATGCGCAGCACCCGCGAGAGCTTGCGCACGGTGCGTTCGGCATCGAGGTTCTCGGCCAGCAGCGGCCGCACGTCGACCGGCTCGGCGAAGCGCACCAGGGTGTCGCGGCCGTTGAGCAGGATCGACAGCAGGCGGCGGAAGCGGCCGACGATGGTCCAGTTTTCCGAGAACAGCACCGAGAACCAGCCGTTGCTCTTGTCCGGCGAGCGGCCGACGAAGATCGACACCGGCACCAGTTGCACGTCCAGCGCCGGGTCGCTGCGATGGGCTTCGAGCAGCCGTGCCAGGGATTCGGAGTGGGTGGACTTGGACACCGGCTTGCCGGTCGCCATGGCCATGGCCAGCGCGCCGCCGGCATTGCGCCGCGACAGGGCGACATAGGCGCGCTTGCGCCCCAGCGGATCGCCGGGCAGCGGCTGCAGCGGCGAGGGCAGGCCGGACTCGCGGCAGGCGCGCTCCAGGATCAGCGCGTTCGACAGGCCGTAGTCCTCCAGCACATAGCAGACCGGGCGGGTGTCGACCAGCGCCTGCGGCGACTGCGGTTCGATCTTCAGGCCGATCCACGGCCGCATCAGCCAGCCCAGCAGGCCGGCCCACCAGGGCCTGCGTGCGGGACGCGGGCGCGGGACCGCGATCGGTACCGGCAGTTGGGCCGCGGCGGCCGGCGGTGTGTCGGATGGGGCGGATGTTGTGGAAGCCCCGGAGCCGTCGTCGCTGGCCAGCTGCGCTGCGGGATCTGCCGCCGCGGAAGCATCGGCGGTCGCCGGGTCTACGGTCGAGGGCGTGTCGGTCGCGGCATCGCGCGCCTCGGGACGGCGGTCGCCGGCGTCCGGGAACTGGAGGGTGGGCTGGTCGGGCATCCGCCGCATTATGCCCAAGCCGCCCTGGTGGCCGGGATCGCGTTCAGGGCGTGGTCGCCTGCAGGGCGGCCGGCCCGGCGCCGGCAGCGGGGCCGGCAGGCGGGGTAGGCCCGGGCGCTGGCGGGCG
>JAFAFY010000100.1 GCA_023423235.1 Pseudomonadota bacterium | reverse complement strand
GCGTTCGGCCTCGGCCCGGCGCGCGGCCTCGCGCAGCTGCGCCAGCACGCGCTCCAGGCCACGGGCGTCGCGGCCGAGCGTGCGCTCGCGCGCCTGGCGGTCGGCGAACTGCGTCTCCAGGCCCTTGACCGCTTCGGCGCGCGTGCCGCGGTCGGCTTCGACCTGCGCCAGGCGCGTGCCCTGCTCCTGTTCGGCGGCCTCCAGTGCGGTGCGGCGTGCATGGATCGCGGCCTCGATGCCGTCGAGCTCGGCCATCTCCGCGCGCAACTCGGCGATGCGCGCGCTGCGCTGCTGCTGCAGGTAGCGGTGGTAGGTCAGCAAGCGGCCTGCGTCGGCCACCCGGTCCTGGGCCAGCATCAGCTTCAGCGGCGCATCGTCGCCGATGGTGTAGGCCGCGCGCAGCAGCGCCGCCAGCTCGGCGCGGCGGCTGTCGATGGTGGCGTCGAGTTCCTGGCGCCGCGCCTGCAGCTTCTCCAGCGCGGCGCGTTCCTCTGCCAGCTTGAGCCGGGTTTCGCGCAGCGCGCGGGTGGAGGCGGCGACCCGTTCGTCGGCCTGGCGCAGTTCACGGGTGGCGGCGCCGCGCTGGCTTTCGATCCGGCGGCGCTCGGCGGCCACGTCGCGCAGCTCCTTGCGCACGCGCTCGAGCCGGCGCTCGGTCTCGCGGCTGTTCTGGGCGAAGCCATCGCCATGCGGCCAGCACAGCGCAAGCGCGAGCGCCAGCCAGGCCGCGCCACTGCGACACGGCGTGCGCGCTGCACGCAGCGACGGCAACGGGTGCGGAGCGCCGCGCGCCATGCTCAGCCGTCGGCCTGCAGCAGGCTGCGGCCGGTCATCTCGGCCGGCTTGTCGATGCCGAGCAAGTCGAGGATGGTCGGCGCCAGGTCGCGCAGCGCGCCGCCGCGGCGCAGCCCGCCGGTCCGCGCGCCCACGTAGACCAGGTCCACCGGCCCGACCGTGTGCGAGGTATGCGGCTCGCCGGTTTCCGGGTCGCGCATCATCTCGACGTTACCGTGGTCGGCGGTGACCAGCAGCTCGCCGCCATGGGCGCGCACCACCTCGACGATCTCGCCGACCGCACGGTCGACGGTTTCCACCGCCTTGATCGCCGCGTCCAGCACGCCGGTATGGCCGACCATGTCGGGATTGGCGAAATTGCACACGATCACGTCGAAGCGTTGCTCGCGCACCGCCTGCAGCAGCCGCGCGCAGACCTCGGGCGCGCTCATCTCCGGCTGCAGGTCGTAGGTCGCCACCTGCGGGCTGGGCACCAGGATGCGGTCCTCGCCCGGATACGGGTCCTCGCGGCCACCGCTGAGGAAGAAGGTCACGTGCGCGTACTTCTCGGTCTCGGCGATGCGCAGCTGCGACAGCCCGCGCGTGCCCAGCACCTCGCCCAGGGTGTTGGGCAGGTTGTCGGGCGCGAACGCCAGCGGTGCGGGCAGGGTGGCGTCGTACTCGGTAAGGCAGACGAAGCGCGCCAGCCGCGGGCGGCGCGGCGCTTCGGTGCCGATGCCGAAACCGGCGAAATCCGGCGCCACGAACGCGGCGGTGAGCTGGCGCGCGCGGTCGGCGCGGAAGTTCATGAACACCACCGCGTCACCGTCAGCCATCGGCACGGCGCCGTCGATCACGGTCGGGGTCACGAACTCGTCGTTCTCGCCGCGCGCGTACGCGGCCTGCAGCGCGGCCAGGGCATCGGGCGCGTGTTCGCCGCGGGCCTCGACGATCGCATCCCAGGCCTTGCGTACGCGCTCCCAGCGCTTGTCGCGGTCCATCGCGAAGTAGCGGCCCGAGACGCTGGCGATGTGCGCGTTGCCCAGTGCATCGCAACGGGCCTGCAATGCACGCAGGCTGGGCTCGGCCGAACGCGGCGGCATGTCGCGGCCGTCGGTGAAGGCGTGTACCGCCACGCGCGGCACGCCGCACCGCCTGGCAAGGTCGAGCATCGCGAACAGGTGCGCTTCATGGCTGTGCACGCCGCCGGGCGAGAGCAGGCCCAGCAGGTGCAGGGTGCCGCCATCGGCCAGCACGGCGTCGCAGGCGGCGTTGAGCTCGGCGTTGTGGAAGAAGCTGTCGTCCTCGATCGCCGCGTCGATCCGGGTCAGGTCCTGGTAGACGATGCGGCCGGCGCCGATGTTCATGTGGCCGACTTCGGAATTGCCCATCTGCCCGTCCGGCAGGCCGACATGGCGGCCTTCGGTGTGGACCAGGGTGACCGGGTGTTCGGCCAGCAGGCGGCGCCAGTTGGGAAGGTCGGCCAGCGCCAGCGCGTTGTCGCGCGGATCGTCGCGGTGCCCCCAGCCGTCGAGGATCAGCAGCACCACGGGGCGCGGACGGGAAGGGGTGGCGGCGTGCGGCACGGCGGTCGGCCCAGTGACGAAAGACAGATGCGATTGTAGCGAAGCGGGCGCAAGCTACCGCTGTCGCAGCCGGTCCCATCGCTGCGGTGCCGTCCGATCCATCCGGAGATTCCAGCATGATCCAGGCCACACGCCCCCTTCCCCGCCTCGCCCCGCTGCTGCTGGCCCTGTCGCTGGCGCTGGCCGCCGGCACCGCCGCAGCCGAGGCCCAGAGCATCTCCCGGGTCAACGGCAGCATCGATACCGAGGCCGGCCAGACCTACCGCGACCTGAGCACCGTCAACGGCGCCATCCACATCGCCGACGGCGTGCGCGTGGAGGACGTGGACACCGTCAACGGCGGCATCCGCGGCGGCGACAACGTGCAGGCGCGTGACCTGACCACGGTCAACGGCGGCATCACCCTGGGCGCACGCGCACGCGTCGACGACCTGGTGACCGTCAACGGCGGCATCCGCGCTGGCGCCTCGGCACAGATCGGCAGCATCGAGAGCGTCGGCGGTGGCGTGTTCGTCGACCGCGACGGCCGCATCGACGGCAACGTCGCCACCGTCAACGGCGCCATCGGCCTGGTGCGCACCGAGGTCCGCGGCGACGTCAAGACCGTCAGTGGCGACATCACCGTCGGCACCGGCTCGCGGGTGCAGGGCAAGCTGGTGGTCGAGAAGCCCTCGTCGACCTGGCTGCCGGTGTCGATCAACCGCCGCGTCCCACGCGTGATCATCGGGCCCGACGCCGTGGTCGAGGGCCGCCTGGAGTTCAAGCGCGAGGTCGCCCTGTACGTGCACACCAGCGCGCGCACCGGCGCGATCGAGGGCGCCACCGCGATCCCCTACGACAGCGCCCGCGCGCCGCAGGAGTAACCCGCGCCGGCGGGGCTGAACGCAGGCTATAGTGCGGCACTCACCGAATCAGGAGTGCCTACCGGATGCGCAACACCCCCCTTCTGCTGGCGTTGCCGCTGGCCCTCGCCCTGGGCGCATGCGGCGACAGGAACGCCGACGGCGCCGCGCCGGCCACGCCCGATGCGCAGGCCGCGCACACCTTCTCGCCGGAGATCACCGCCGGCGATTTCAGCGAGCTGGTCAAGACCCTGGCCTCCGACGAATTCGAGGGCCGCGCGCCGGGCACCCCGGGCGGCGAGAAGACCGTCGAGTACATCAAGGCGCAGTTCGAGCGCATCGGCCTGCAGCCCGGCGGCGACAACAACGACTGGTACCAGACGGTGCCGATGATCGAGACCACCGCCGACGAGTCGACGGTGCTGACCCTGACCAACGGCGCCGGCACGCGCGCGCTCGCGTTCGGCCCGGACATGGTCATCGGCACGCGTACCGGCCAGCCCGAGATCAAGGTCGCCGACAGCGAGCTGGTGTTCGTCGGTTACGGCGTCAACGCGCCCGAGCAGGACTGGAACGACTACGCCGGGCTCGACGTCAAGGGCAAGACCGTGGTCATCCTGGTCAACGACCCCGGCTTCCACGCCAGCGACGACACGCTGTTCGACGGCCCGCGCATGACCTACTACGGTCGCTGGACCTACAAGTTCGAGGAAGCCGCGCGCCAGGGCGCGCAGGCGGCGCTGATCATCCACGACACCCCCGCCGCGTCCTACGGCTGGGACGTGGTGCGCAACTCGTGGTCGGGCGCGCAATTCGACCTGCGCGCCGAGGACGACCCGGAACCGCGCCTGCCGGCGCAGGGCTGGATCACCGGCGATGTGGCCAAGCAGTTGTTCGCCGATGCCGGCCTCGACCTCGATGCGCAGATCCAGGCCGCCAACCAGCGCGGCTTCCGTTCCGTGCCGCTCAAGGCCCGGGTGTCGTTCGATCTCAAGAGCAAGATCGAGGAGAAGAGTTCGCGCAACGTCATCGGCATCCTGCCCGGCACCGGCGCGGCGGATGAAGCGGTGATCTACCTCGCCCACTGGGACCACCTGGGCAAGCACGAGGGCGAGGCCGGGGCCGACACGATCTACAACGGCGCTATCGACAACGCGACCGGCGTGGCCGGCATCATCGAGATCGCCGAGAAGTTCGCCACCAGCGATCCCAAGCCGCAGCGCTCGGTGGCGTTCCTGGCCGTGACCCTGGAGGAATCGGGCCTGCTGGGCAGCAAGTACTACGTCGCCCAGCCGAGCTTCGACCTCGCCCGCACCGTGGGCGTGATCAATCTCGACGCGATGAGCGTGGCCGGCCCCTCGCGCGATTTCGTGGTGACCGGCAAGGGCAACTCCGAGCTCGAGGACATCCTCAAGACCTTCGCCGACGGCCAGGGCCGCACGCTGGTCGAGGAGGGCAACCCGGCCGGCGGCTTCTACTTCCGCTCCGACCACTTCAACTTCGTCAAGGCCGGCGTGCCGGCGCTCTACGCCAAGGGCGGCAACGACCTGGTCGACGGCGGCGCCGAGGCCGGCAAGCGCGCCACCGACGACTACGCCACCCGCTACCACCAGCCCAGCGACGAGTACAACCCGGACTGGAACCTCGCGGGCGTGGTCCTCGACCTGGAAGCGCTCTACGGCGTCGGCCGCACCCTGGCCGACGGCGACCAGTGGCCGACCTGGTACGAGGGCAACCCGTTCAAGGCCGTGCGCGAGCAGTCGCGCGCGGAGGCGGGCGGCAGCCGCTGACGGCAGGCAGCCACGGGTGGGCGCCCCGGCGCCCCAGCGAGACCGGAACAGGCGACGGCTGCGGCCGTCGCCTTTTTTCGTCCGCCCCACCGCAGCGCCGGCGACGCAGCGACCCGTGCTTCCATGCACCGCGCCGCAGGCAGTCGCACGCACCGGCGCCGGGGTATCGTCCACAGCCGCGGCGGCGCGCCGCCCCAACCAGAATGGAGCCCACGACATGACCCTGGCCACCGCCTACTGGTGCATCCTCGTCGCCGCGTTGCTGCCGTATGCCTGGGTGGCGATCGCCAAGGCCTCGGCGCCGCGCTACGACAATCGCGATCCACGCGGCTGGGTGGCACGCCAGGACAATCCCCGGCTCAAGCGCGCGCATGCGGCGCATCTCAATGCGCTCGAAGCCTTTGCGCCTTTCGCCGCGGGCGTGCTGATGGCGCAACTGGCCGGCGTGGCCGAGGCGACGATCGCGACCCTGGCACTGGCCTTCGTCGCGCTACGCATCGCCCACGCCCTGAGCTACATCGCCGACCGGCCGCTGCTGCGCAGCCTGGCGTGGTTCGGCGCGTTGGGTTGCGTGGTCGCGCTGCTGGTGCTGGCGGCGCTGGCGGTGCGCTGATGTCGGCCGGCAACGCAGCCGCAGGCGCCGCTCCGTCGCGACCCGACCTCGCGCTGTTCGACTTCGACGGCACCCTGACCACGCGCGAGACCTTTGCAGATTTCCTGCACGTCGCCACGCCGCCGCGGCGACGCGCCGCCGGCCGTGTCCTGCTGGCGCCTGCAGTGATTGCCTACAAGCTCGGGCTGCTACCGGTCGCGAGCTTGCGCGCGCTGCTGGTGCGCTACTGCTTCACCGGCGTGGCCAGGGCGGCACTGGAAACCGCGGGCGCCGATTTCGCCAGCACCGTGCTGCCCGGCCTGCTGCGACCCGAGGCCATGGCACGGCTGCACTGGCACCAGGCGCGCGGCGATACCGTGGTCGTGGTGTCGGGCGGCTGCGATGTCTACCTATCGCCATGGTGCGCCGCGCACGGCGTCGCCCTGCTGTGTTCGACGCTGGACCACCGCGACGGCCGCATGACCGGGCGCTACGCCGGCGCGCAGTGCGCGGGCGAGGAAAAAGCCCGCCGCGTACGCGCCCACTTCAACCTTGCAGGATTCGCCGCGGTACATGCCTACGGCGATACGCACGAGGATCTCGCCCTGCTGGCATTGGCCGACCACGCCATCTATCAAGGCGCGCCGTGGACCGCGGCCGGCGACGCCGATCGCGCGGGCAACCGCGACGTCAGTTGTCGCGCGGTGGCGGACCGCTGACCGTCGTCTGCACCGGCTCCGACCCGACGCGCTGCGCGATCCGTCGCTCCCACGCCGACAGCGCCACCAGCACGAACAGCGCCAGCAGCGTCGCCGCGACCGCGATCGCGTAATAGTGCAGCCCGGCCGCGACCCCGATCGTCGCCACCACCAGCAGCGAGGCCGCGGTGGTGATGCCGGCGATGGTCTCGCCGCCGCGGCGGCCCTGGCTGAAGATCGTGCCGGCACCGATGAACGACACGCCGGCAATCACCGCCTCGACCAGACGCAGCGGATCGACCTGCAGGTTCTCGGTTCCCGGCCGCCCGGCCTGCAACTCGACCGACAGCTGGCCGATGCCGACCAGCAGCGCCGCCGCGCCGGCCACCAGCATGTGGGTGCGGAATCCGGCCGGGCGCTGCTTGAGTTCGCGCTCGTAGCCGATCGCACCGCCCAGCACCATGGCCGCCGCCATGCCGCCGATCACCTCGAGTTGGGGGAGCCAGTCTGCCTGCATGGCCGCGAGACTGGCGCAGCGCATGTCATCGCGCCGTCACGGACACTGTCGCTGCCCGCCTGGCCAAGGCGTGGCGCCCGATCAGCCCACCGCCACCAGCCGCACCCGGGCGAAATTGCGCTTGCCGACCTGCAGCACGCCTTCGAATTCCGGCGCGAACACCAGGACGGCATCCTCGACCACCCAGCCACCGGCTCGCTTCCCCCAAGCCTCGATTCACACGCTACTAATGCGGTCCAGGCCCTCGGAAGTATGTCGATCTCATCACGAATTGATGCCGGCTGAACTGGCGACCCCTGCCCGGCGTGGCTAGCATCGAGGCCGACGACCCGATGGAGACGGGAGATGGCCCGAATATGGATTGTGCAAGGGGATTCCACCAGCAGCGGCGGGACGGTGGTCAGCGGATCACCCTTTACGGATATCGACGGGCTCCCGGTCGCACGAATCGGTGACCAAGCCACCTGCCCTGCGCACAAAGGCGTCTTTCAGATCGTTGACGGCGACCCAACGACGGTCATCGACGGTCAACCTGTTGCATTGCACGGCAGCACGCTTGCGTGCGGTTGCAAAGTTCTCGCACTACGCCAGACACATGTCTTCCTGGATGCAGGATCCAGTGCCGCAACGTCCTCGATTCCTGCCGTCGCCATGCTGACGCCAGGCGCGCCTGCCGCGGCGATGGCGTTCGACGAAGCTTTTGTCCTCACATCGGAGTTGACCGGCAAGCCGCTGTCCAATCGGCGCTACCGGATTTTCCATGAGGATGGGCGCTGTGAAGAAGGGATTACCGACCTGCAGGGCATGACCCAGCTGGCTGCATCCGACTGCTGCGAAGTACTGAGGATTGAACTGGAGGAGGAAGGACCATGAGCGCCAGATTGAGAAAGTTCATTGAAGTCGGCAGCTCTTCAACCTCGGAAAGCAGCAACACAGAACGCGCAGAGATCTCTGTCACTGTGTATGTCGGGGAAAACGGATATGTGCAGAACGCCGGATTCGTGCATCAGCCAATCACTGCGCTTGAGAAACGCGACATGACGGGACCCGTCGCCATTGTGCTTCACCGTACCGTATCAAGCACTGCCAGCAGTGCCCTCAACGCTTTCGCAAGCGGCATTGGTACGCACTTTCTGATCGACAAGGACGGCACCATTTATCAGACAGCAAGCCTGAACAAGCATACGGCGCATGTTGGACCGATCAGATCAAGATGTCTTGTCGAGGGCACATGCCCTCCGGACGAGGCGCGCAGACTCGCGACTCTAAAACCGAAACAGGGTCATGATCATGAAAAGACAAAGATCTACCCAGATCGCTACCCGATGAATGAAGACAGCATAGGTATCGAAGTGGTGGCAATGTATCACCCCACCACTAAAGTGTGGGATACCCCGACATCCGAACAATCATCTTCGATCAGAAACCTGATAGAGATTCTGAAAAGATCCTATGCTTTAACTGACTCGGATATTTACCCCCATGACACCATATCTCGTAAGACGGAAGGCGAAGGGCAAGGCCTTTACTCTGGCGCTTCCGATAGTTCTGACATTTCTAATGTCAGGATGCCATGGCAGCGAAACACGCACCCCTAGAATTCACATAAACACGCTATCATATCCGGCCCTAGACACAACAGCTTCAGCGCATGAGTATGCAAGCGAACCCTGCTTAAATTGGTCTCCAAGCCCACACTCCGCATCATTGTTTTTCACTCTCAGCGAGAGCATCACTGATCGCGATTACTACCATGATTTCGATACTGCACCATGTAAAGTTACTGGGACGCTCGAAGTAAATGGGCAAGAGTGGAAGTTCGAGATAAATGGTGCTGCGAAAGGATTATGGGTCAGAGGCGACGAAAAACGATTCTTCGGATGTAAACGCAGTGAATGCGGTCCGCTCGTAATGTGGGACTACGTACCACCTGAGATGGAATGAAAGGCAGACGCGTACCGCTCATATTGCGGTGAAGGCACCGGGCGCAGAATTGTGTCGGGAGAATCAGGATGATCACCCTCGTTCATCGGTACGCACACTCCATTAGGGCGGCCAGCATCCTTTCGGCGATGGTGTTCATCACCGCATGCACCGGGGCGCCCTTCGGCGTGGTCGTGGACGACGGCAACATCCAGGTTCTGGAGATCTCGTCACCCGACTACCATGGCGCGCCCGGCGATCCACTGGAAGGCGCATGCCGCGCGTGGACGCTGTCGCCACAACAGGCCGACGCTTTCTTCCGCTTCAGCCAGCCGTATCCCGACGCACCGTACGACCGGTTCTACCAGGTCGCCTGCGGCATCAGCGGCCATTTGTCCGCCGATCGGCGTGTCTGGACGTTCGCGATCAACGGCGGTGGAACGGCCACATGGCAGGACGGCGATACGGTCCGTCACTTCGGCTGCGCTGCCCCGGAATGCGAGCCACTCCTGCTAATGCCGCCCGACGGCATGGCGCCCAACTGAAGGCCCGTCGTGCCGATGCGTCGCAGCTGTCGGACGCATTGCCCGAATGCACGCGGGAGCGAGCGATGCCTGCGAAAAGTGGGCGCGAAGCCCGGATCTGGCGCTTCGCGATCAACGGCGGCGGCGTCGCGTCCTGGCGCGATGGCATCGCGACCCGGCATTTCGGTTGCGCGGCCCGCGAGTGCGCGTCGCTGGTGCTCATGCCGAGCGATGACATGGCGCCGGACTGAGGGCGCGACGCCACGCCTCGCGCGCAGCGCTCCCCGGGCGCCTGGGTGCCCGGGGAGCATCCGGCGACGCGCTCAGAACCGCCATGCCCAGTTGAGCTGGGCGCCGAAGGCAGACGTGCCGCCACCGCGCTGTCCCTGCGCGGCAATGGACAGGCGTGCATTGGGCGCGGTGCTCACCGCCACGCCGACATCGACCAGTCCGCTGTTGCCGGCCAGTGGCGCGCCATGGATGGCGAACGCATCGCCACCGACGACAAACGCATGCCGTCCGGTCGGTGCCAGATCGCCGTCCGCGTGCTGCCAGGCGATGCCGCCGAACAGCGTCGCGTTGTCGACCGCCCCCACCGACAGCGGACGACGCAGGCGCACGCCCAGCGTGGCGGACGTGTGCTCGTCCTTGCGCTCGGCGATCCGCAACGCGCTCGCGTCCCCGGTTTCGACCGCCGCATCGGTGTCCAGGCGCCGGTAGGCCAGCGTCAACGACGGCGTCAGCGCGAGCCGCCCCAGCGACACGTCCCAGCCGGCCTGCAGGAACGCGGCGGTCGCGCTGGCGTCGTAGCGCGACGCCACCGACTGCCCCATGCGCGGTCCGATCGCGCCCTCGCGCCGCATCTCCACGTGGTAGTCGGCGTAGGTGACCCCGCCCGACAGCGACGCCGGCCCGATGTCAGTAGCCGCGTACAGGCCGACGTGGTTGCCGTCGACATCGGCCTGCGACGCCAGCGCCGGCATCCGCATCCGCTGTGCGTCATGGCCGCCGGCGACGCCGACCAGCCAGCGTCCAGCGCTCCAGTCGACGCCGGCCTGCAGTCCCTGCCGGGTCGTACGCACCTCCGACGTGTTGCCGTCGCCATCGGTGCGTTGCGACAGTCCGCCGCCGCCGGTCCATACCGTGGCGCCGGCCTCGCGCGTCCCCGCCAGCCGGCCTTCGAGCCGCTGGCCGATGCCCGACCGCAGGAAACGGTCCTCGAGCAACTGCCCGCGCAGGCCGGCATGGGCTTCGCCCGACAGGTGGCCGAACGCCTGGCGCGCGCCGTCGGCATCGAGAAGCAGCAGCGTGTTGTACAGCGCGAGCGCCTGGCCCTGCTGCGGCAAGCCGTTGAGCGCGATCGCGGTCGCGTACTGGTTGTCCGTCTGTGCCACGCGCTGGAATACCTGTGGCGGCGGATTCGGCCCGACCGGACCAGGACCGGGACCGGGCTCAGGTTCTGGCTCGGGCTCGGGGTCCGGCCCGGGGCCCGCGTCGTCGAGCAATGCGATCGACAACCCCACCTGCCCCGCCGTGGCGTAGTCCAGCGTCGTGGTCAGGAACGCCGACTGCGAGGCCGACGTGCCGAACCGGCCGTCCACGCCGCCGGCCGCGTCCAGGATCGTGTAGCGCTGCCCGTCCTGGTAGCTCGTCGCCGGGTCCAGCGCGGTCACCTCGACCGTGCCGCCTTCCAGCGTCGCCTTGCCCGCGACCGTCAGCCGGTCGCTGCCACCGTCGCCGGCGATGTCCACCGCATAGGTCGCGCCGTTCGCGAACAACAGGTCTCCACCCGCAGCCAGCGTGCCGAGCACGCCACGCCCACCCGGCGCCAGCGTGCCGCCAGCGAGCACCCGCACGCCACCGACCGGCGCGGTGCCGGTATGGGTCTGGCCGTCCTCGACGACCAGATCGGCTGGCCCCTCGCTCCGGATGCCGATACGCAGTCCGACCTCGCGCTCCAGATGCTCGAGCGCGACGTCGAGGAAAGCCGATTCGGTCAGGGCACGGGCGAAGCTGCCTTCGATCGCCGCATCCGTGCTGAGGATCGTGTAGCGCTGCCCGTCCTGGTAGCTGGTCGCCGGATCCAGCGCGGTCACCCGCACGTCGACCCCCGCGCCGATCACGGCGCTGCCGGGCTGGCCCGGCAGCGTCGAACCCAGCGGGTCGTCGGCCGTGACCACGATCCGGTCGCTGCGCCCGTCGCCGGCGATGTCCACCGCATACACCGCCCCGTCGTCGAAGAGCAGCCGGCCGATCACGTCCAGCGTGCCGAAGGGGCTGTCGGCGTCGCCAGGCGAGATACCGGCGCCGGTGCGGACCAGGGTGGTGCCGACGGTCCCGTCGCCGGCCAGCCAGCCCGCCTGCACCTCGACGCGGCTGGAATAGCTCGACCCGAACCCGAGCCTGGCATGGTTGCGTCCGGTGTGCCCACCGACGACCAGCGTGCCGTCTTCGATCAGGTACGACGAGACCTCGGGGCCGTACACCGCGTCGTCGTTGGCGTCGCTGGTGTTGACGTCGCCGCGCAGGATCAGCGTGCTGCCGCCCGCGACGCGGACGCCGACCCGCCCGGTCGATCCCGAGGCGATCGGTGCGAAGGCGGACAGGTCACCGGTCAGGATCGTGGTACCGGCGAAGCTGTTGATCACGCCGACCCCGACGATGGCGTTGCCGAAGGTGTAAGCGTCCTCGGTATGGTTGAAGTTGATCTGCGCGTTGCCGCCGGTGTTGGCCTGGAAGCGGACGGCGGTCTGCGGGTCGAGCCAGCCGGCGGCGGCTGCGGTGGCCGGCGTCGGCACGTCGTTGCTCCCGACGCGCTCGATGCCGCCGCCGATGTTGAGGAACGACGCCAGCGGCCGCGCCGGTGCGGTGCGGCCGACCAGCACGATGCCGTCGGCGGCGGAGACCGTGGCGCCGTCGGCGATGGTCACCGAGCCCTCGCGGACCAGGATGCCGGCGGCGCTCTCGAACCGGGACCCCTCGCCTGCGACGTGCAGGCCGACCCGATGCGGGGTGTCGAAGCTGCCGCGGATCTCGATCGAGCCGGTCTCGACCATGCCACCATTCGCGACCTCGACGGCGCCGCCCAGATCCAGGTGGCCGGCGTTGGTCCAGCGCGCGCCGGCCCCGGCGACCCGGACCGTCGGCAGGCGGTCGGCCGGGGCGTTGCCCCACAGGTTGGCGGTGTCGCTCTCGAGCAGGCCGCCATCGAGCACCTGCATGCGCCCGCCGCCATGTCCCATGACCACGCCCATCGCGAACTCGCCGGTCTGCAGCCGCGAGCCGGCGCCGGTCACCGTGGCCTCGCCGTTCAGGCCCACCTGGAACAGGCCACGTCGACGGTCCGGAGTGATCGTGGAGGCCTGGGCGCCGTCCTCGATGCGCAGCACGCCGTGGGTCCCCTGCCCGCTGGTCCCGGCGAGACCGACGCTGATGGCGTTGAAGGCCTCAATGCCGGCATCGGGCCCGGACACGGTCAGGCGCGCCGTGCCGCTGCCGAACACGCCGCCGACATCGATCCGGCCGCGCCAGTACAGCTGTGGCGTGCCCGGGGCGACCGTCGCGCGCAGCCAGCCGTCGCCGACCACGCGGACGTCGACATCCCCGTCGCCGCCGATCCGGACGTCGCGGTTCAGCCATTCGACCGGTGCATCGATGACGGTGTCCTCGACGTAGTCCACGCGGGTCTGCGCCGCCAGCGGCCCGGCCAGCAGCACTGCGGACAGCAGCCCGGCGCCGGTCCCCGCAATGCGCACCGTGCGCACCGCGCGTTGTGGGCCTCCCCGGTGCATACGGGCGCACTCGGGCACGACCTGCACCACGCCGAGTTCGCGGTTGAATACGAGACGGTAGATCCTGTTCATGACGGCTCCTGACTTCGCTTGCTTCGCACCGATGGAGGTCGCGTCCATGCGATCGGACGGACCAGACCAGAAGAGCCTAGCCAGCGCAGCCAATCGCCCGTGGTACCTTTTGGTAACGGATCGGTAACGCCGCTTCATGGGGGGTCCGGATGCGCGGACACTGCGGTCGACCGGGGTCGGATTGGCGCACAAGCGATTGATCTGGCCGGGATTTTTTGGCTCAGGGGAGAGCACCGCACATGCACAACGCCGCCCATCCCGACGGTGACCGTTACGACTTCCTCTATCGCTTCGGTCACGCCGAGTTCGACGAGGCGAGCTTCCGCCTGCTCGTCCACGGACAGCCGGTGGAGGTCGAGCGCAGGGCCCTGGAGGTCCTGGCCTACCTGCTCCGCCATGCCGGCGAGGTCGTCACCAAGGACGAGCTGCTGGCCGAGGTCTGGGCGGGCCGGGTGACGGTCGACAAGGTCCTGCCCAACGCGATCAACAAGCTGCGCAAGGCGCTCGACCCCGACACCGCGGCCTTGCTGCTCACCCAGCCCCGCGTCGGCTACCAGCTCACCGGGGTGCGCGAGCGCACGGTCGTGCGCAGCCGCAACGCGACCTCGACGCTGGGCCTGCAGGCCGGCGACCCGGTGCCGATGCGGCCCAACTTCCGCTTCGAACGCTGCCTGGGCGGCACCCAGGGCAACGAGGTGTGGCTCGCCGTCCACGTCAAGACCGGCGAGCCGCGGGTCTTCAAGTACGCGCAGGACGGGCGCCGGCTGCACGGCCTCAAGCGCGAGGCCACCCTGGCCCGGGTGCTGCAGCAGGAGCTCGAACCCGTCCAGGCTGGCTGCCTCGCCCGTCTCCACGACTGGAACTTCGCCGGCCCGCCGTTCTTCCTGGAGTCCGCCTGGGGCGGCCGCACGCTGCGCGCGTGGTCGATCGATCACCTCGCCGGGACCCCACATTCCGATCGGCTGGCCTTGTTCCTGCAGATCGCGCGGACGGTCGACGCCGCCCACCGCGTCGGCGTGCTGCACCGGGATCTCAAGCCCGCCAATCTCCTGGTCGACGCCGATCCGGCCGGCGGCTGGCAGGCGCGGGTCGTGGACTTCGGCAGCGGCGGGCTGCTCGATCCGGCGCGCCTGGATGCGTTGGGCATCACCCGGCACGACCTGCAGGCCGCCGGGGCACTCGATCCGGCAGGCACCTCCGGCAGCGCGTGGTATCTCCCGCCGGAAGTGGTCGCCGGCCGCCCGCAGACGATCCAGAGCGACGTCTATGCGCTCGGCCTGATCCTGTACCAGATGCTGGCCGGCGACGTCGGGCGTCCGCTGGCGCCCGGCTGGGAACACGACATCGACGATCCGTTGCTGCGCGAGGACATCACCGCCGCCACGCACTCCGATCCGGCGCACCGGCTGACGACGGTCTCCGACCTTGTCGAACGCCTGCAGACGCTCGACACCCGGCACCGGCAACGCGAACAGGACCGGCAGGCCGCCGAGCAGCTGGCCGGGGCCGAGCGGGAGCTCGCGCGCCGCAGCGCGCGACGGCCCTATCTCGTCGCGCTCGTCGCATTGCTCGGCGGCGGCCTGTTGACCACTGGCTGGCTGCTGTACGAAGCGCGGCAGGCCCGCGAGGAAGCCCGGACGGAGCTGCAGACCGTCAAGGCGCTCAACGACTTCATCAACCAGGACCTCATCGGCCAGGCCAACCCCGCGATCAACGGGCGACGCGCCGACGCGACCGTCCGCGACGTGCTGGTCGCCGCGCGCGACCGCGTCGGCGACCGCTTCGACGCGCACCCGCGGGTCGCGGCACGCATCCACGGCACCCTGTCGGGCCTGTTCGGCAGTATCGAGATGCTCGACCTGGCCGAGCAGGAAGCCCGCCAGGCACTGGCGATCCACGAGCGCGCCGAAGGCCCGCAGGGTCCGGGCACCCTGCGCGCGCGCGCCACGCTGGTGCGGCAGCTGAGCCGGCTCGGCCGGCACCAGGACGTTGACGCCGAACTGGCCCGCCTGGCGGTGCCCGACGGCATCCGCCCCTCGCCGCAGCAGGCGCTCAACCTGGCGCTCGCACGGGGCACGGCGCTGATCAACCGGGGCGACATCCCCGGCGGCATTCCCTACCTGGAGCAGGCGGTCGCGCTGTACCCCGAGGCCGAACCGGACGACGCCGCCAGCATCGACGCGCTGCGCATCGACCTGGCGCAGGTCTACACCCGCAACGGCCAGGAGGACGCGGCCGATGCGCTGATGGTTGCCCTCGTCGACGACCTGCAACGCCGCGACCCGGCCCGTCCGCTGCAACTGGCGATGGCCCGGCAGGTGCTGGGCGACGTGCGCACGCGCCAGGGTCGGTATGCCGACGCCGAAGCGCTGCTCGAACAGGCCGCACCTGTCCTGCTGGGCACGATGGGCGAACACAGCGTCAGCGCGATGATGCTGGCGACCAGTCGCTCGCTGCTGGCGCGCAAGCGCATGGACTGGCCTCGCGCGATCGCGCAGAGCGAGCGCTATCTCGCCGCCGCGCGGACGCGACTGGGCGAGGCGCACGTGATGACGCTGGGCGCCCACGGCCATCTCGGCCAGACGCTGTACCTGGCGGGCGACCTGACGCGGGCACGCGACGAGCTGCGCCTCTCGCACAAGGGGTTGACCGCCCAGTTGCCGCTGTCGACGCCGCTGGCCCGGACCAACGCCCTGTGGTACCTGATGACGCTGGCCGCGCTGGGCGACTGGAACGCGACCGCCACGCTGCTGGGCGAACTCGACGCCCAGGCGCCCGACGGCGGCGACCAGAGCACCGACCGGCACTTCGTCGCCGGTGCGCGCGGGATGCTGGCCGCAGCCCGCGGCGACCCCGCCGGCGCAGCCACGTTGCTGGCGCCGGCGATCGCCGGCCTGGACGACGAGGATCCCGAAGTCCGGGCCGCGGTGCGGGACCGGTTCGAGCGGACGCTGGACGCGCTGCCGCGCCGGTGACCGGGGCGACCGCGCCGCGACCCGTCAGCCGACCAGCCGCACCCGGGCGAAGTTGCGCTTGCCGACCTGCAGTACGCCTTCGAATCCGGGCACAAGCACCAGGCCGGCATCCTCGACCACGGCACCGTCGATCTTGACCGCGCGTTCCTTGAGCTTGCGGTTGGCTTCGGAGTTGCTCGGGGTGATGCCCGCCGCCGTCAGCAACGCGGCAATGCGCAGGCCCTCGGCCGGCACGGCCACGTCCTGCAGCGGCAACAGCGAGACGTCGCCCTCGCCGGAGATCGCCACCTGCCAGCCGGCGATCGCGGTCTCGGCCGCGGCCGCATCGTGGAAGCGCGTTGCGATCTCGCGCGCCAGCCGAAGCTTGACGTCGCGCGGGTTCAGCGTGCCGGCGGCGACCTGGGCCTTCAGCGCCTTCGCCTCGTCGATGCCGATCTCGAAGCTCAGCAGTTCGATCCAGTCCCACATCAGGTCGTCGCCGATCTTCATGGTCTTGTTGACCATGTCGATCGCCGGCTCCGTCACGCCGATGTAGTTGCCCAGCGACTTGGACATCTTGTTGACGCCGTCCAGGCCGACCAGCAGCGGCATGGTCAGCACGATCTGCGGCGGCTGGCCGTGGCTTTCCTGCAGGCCGCGGCCCATCAGCAGGTTGAACTTCTGGTCGGTGCCGCCCAGCTCGACGTCGGCCTGCAGCGCCACCGAATCGAAGCCCTGGACCAGCGGGTACAGGAACTCGTGGATCGCGATCGGCTGCTGGCCGGCGTAGCGCTTGGCGAAGTCGTCGCGCTCGAGCATGCGCGCGACGGTGTGCGAGGACGCCAGCCGGATCATGTCGGCGGCGCCCATCTTGCCGAACCATTCGGAATTGAACCGCACCTCGGTGCGCTCGGGATCGAGCACCTTGAACACCTGCGCCTTGTAGGTCTCGGCGTTGGCCAGCACGTCCTCGCGCGACAGCACCTTGCGGGTCGCGCTCTTGCCCGAGGGGTCGCCGATCATCCCGGTGAAATCGCCGATAAGGAAGATCACCGTATGCCCCAGGTCCTGGAACTGGCGCATCTTGTTGAGCAGCACGGTATGGCCCAGGTGCAGGTCGGGGGCGGTCGGGTCGAAGCCGGCCTTGACCCGCAGCGGGCGGCCCAGCGCAAGGCGCGCGGCCAGCTCGTCGCGCTTGAGGATCTCGTCGGTACCGCGGGCGATCAGGTCGACAGCGTGGCCATCGACGGCAGGTTGCAGGGACATTGCAGGGGTCCAAAAGAGGCGCCGGTCACACCTTCCGACTGAATGCGGGATACAGGTGTTAAGCGCACGTTATTCGATGAAAGATGCGAAAAGTCCAATCCTGTCAGGCATTTGACGCATGGACCTCACATCTCTATGTTACCCCGCTGACACGTCTTTCACGGCATCCGGGATCCCACCACGATGACGCATTCCGCCCCGCCGCCCACCGGCGACGCGCATCACCGGCAGGTACTGCACGACAACCTGCAGGCCGCCGCCCGCAACCAGGGGCAGGAGCAGGCACCGGCAGCGCAGGTGTTCCCGGGACGCTGGACCCGGCGCGACTGGGCCCATGCCAGTCTGTTCGTCACCCTCGGCGCGCTGGTGATGGCCCTGGTCCCGGGCCTGTCGCAGGCCATGCACGAAGGCCAGGACCCGGAACTGGTCACGATGTCGCTGGCGTTGCCGCCGCTGACCGCCGCCGACCGCCGCATCCAGCAATCGCATGACAACTGGCAGCTGGTCACCGTCGAGCAGGGCCAGACCCTGGGCACGATCTTCGAACAGCTCAACCTGCCGGCCACCACGATGCACCGCGTGCTCGAGGCCTCCGACGCCAAGGCCCGGCTGACGCGCCTGCGTCCCGGCACCGAGCTGGGCTTCGAGCTGGCCGCCGACGGCCGCCTCAACAAGCTGCGCTACGACCGCAACGACACCCAGCGCGTCGAGCTGACCCTGGTCGGCGACCGGGTCGAGGAACGCGTGGTCGAGCGCGAGATCGAGCGCCGCAACGTGGTGATCAGCGGCCAGGTCGGCCGTTCGCTGTTCCACTCTGCGCGCAAGCTCGGGCTCAGCGGCGCGGCGATCAACACCCTGACCGACGAAGTGTTCAAGTACGACATCGACTTCAACACCGATGTCACCCAGAACGACCGCTTCAGCGTGGTGGTCGAGCAGATCTGGCGCGAGGGCGAACTGATCGGCAGCGGCCCGGTGCAGGCGGCGGTGTTCACCGCCAAGGGCAAGGCATTCAGCGCGTTCCGCTACGAGCAGGACGGCAAGGCCGAGTACTACAACGCCGACGGCCGCCCGCTGAAGAAGAGCTTCATCCGCATGCCGATCCAGTACGCGCGCCTGAGTTCGCGCTTCGGCAGCCGCCGGCATCCGGTGCTGGGCACGATGCGCATGCACAAGGGCGTGGACTACGCCGCGCCGACCGGTACCCCGATCATGGCCGCGGGCGATGCCCGCGTGCAGTTCCGCGGCGTGCAGGGCGGCTACGGCAACACCGTGGTGCTCGACCACGGCCGCGGCCACACCACGCTGTACGCGCACATGTCGCGCTTCGGCAACATCCGCCAGGGCCAGCGCATCAGCCAGGGCACGGTAATCGGCTATGTCGGCACCACCGGTCTGTCGACCGGTCCGCACCTGCACTACGAATTCCGCGTCAACGGCGTGCACCGTAACCCGCTGCAGCACACCATGCCCGAGCCCGACCCGCTGACCGGCACCGCGCTGGCACGTTTCCGCGCCCAGACCGGCCCGGCGCTGGCGCGCATCCGCGAGTTCGAGGACATCGTCTACGCCCAGGTCCCGGCCGCGCCCGACCCGGACCGGCAGGTGGCCGCGGCCCCCAGCGGCGGCAACAGCCGCGGATGACCCAAACGCCCGGCCCCGCGCCGGGCGTTGCATATCCGACGCCCGCTCAGGCCCCGTGTCAACGGCGCGCCCCCGGGCCATCCTGCTTCCCGAACGCCTCGCCAGAGACATCCGGCCCCTTGCCCAAACGCGATCCACACGCATGCCCGACCTGTATCTCGGCCTGATCTCTGGCACCAGCGCCGACGGTATCGACGCCGCGCTGGTGGCCTTCGACGCGATCCTGCCCGATGCGCGCGCAGCGGCTGGAGGCGCATCGTCCGATCCGGCAGCATCCAGCGCCGCGGAAGGCGTTACGCCGCTGCGCGCGCGGCTGCGTTTCGGTCGGACCTATCCCTGGGACCCCGCACTGCGCGCGCAGCTGGTCGCGCTGGGCCAGCAGGACGCGGCGCTGACGCTCGACGACCTGGGCGAACTCGACACCCGTATCGCCCAGGCGTTCGCCACGGCCGCGTGCCAGCTGCTGGCCGACAGCGGCACCAACGCCGCCGAGGTCGCCGCGATCGGCTCGCATGGACAGACCCTGCGCCACCGCCCACTCGGCCGTCGCGGCGACGGCCAGTGGCCCTACACCGTGCAACTGGGCGATCCCTCGGTGATCGCCGAACGCAGCGGCATCACCACCGTGGCCGATTTCCGCCGCCGCGACGTCGCCGCCGGCGGCCATGGCGCGCCGCTGCTGCCCGCGCTGCACGCCGCGCTGCTGCAGTCACCCGGCAAGGACCGCGCCGTCCTCAATCTCGGCGGCATCGGCAACCTGACCCTGCTGCCGGGCGATGGCGGCGCCGTGCGCGGTTTCGACACCGGCCCGGCCAATGGCCTGCTGGACGCCTGGTGCCAGCGCCACACCGGCACCGCGTTCGACCGCGACGGCGCGCTGGCCGCAAGCGGCCGGGTGGACGCCGCGCTGCTGGCGCGCTTGCGCGCAGAGCCGTGGTTCGCGCTGCCGCCGCCCAGGTCCACCGGCCGCGACCAGTTCCACCTCGGCTGGGTCGAGCGCGCCCTGCAGGGACACGAGTCGCCGGCCGACGTCCAGGCCACGCTGCTGGCGCTCAGCGCGAGCACGATCGCCGATGCGCTGCGCGCGACCCAGCCGGCTACCGCGCGGGTGATCGTCTGCGGCGGCGGCGTGCACAACCCGGTACTGATGGCGGCGCTGGCGGCGGCGCTGCCCGGGTGCACGGTCGAATCGAGCGCCGTGCACGGGCTGGACCCCGACCACGTCGAGGCGATGGGCTTCGCCTGGCTGGCGCGGCAGACGGTGCTGGGCCTGCCCGGCAACCTGCCAGCGGTGACCGGCGCGGCGGGGCCGCGGATCCTGGGCGGCATCTACCCGGCCTGACGTCAACGGCTGGACACGGGGCAGCGGGACTGCTCCGGCAGCGCAATGCCGCGCATGACTGCCGGCGATGCGCCGCGTCGGCGGTCAGTCGCCTGGTTTGCGCCCGATCAGCGCGAATCCGCTGTCGTCGGGCACGTCCTCCATCGCACTGATCGCCGCGCGCAGCACGTCGGATTCGGCCGGCGCCAGCTCGCGCGCATCGTCGCCCAGCAGCGCATGCAGCCCGCGTTCCAGCAGCGTGCGGACGGCGCGCGCCTGGCTCCAGCCGTGGATGTCGGCCACCCGCTCGATGCCGGCCAGCAGCGCCGGGTCGAGGTCGCGCAGGACCAGTTCGCTCATGTCGGCGCGCCCGCGTGGGCCGGTGCCGTGCCGGCGCGCCTGCTGTGGACTCGTGTCATTGCGCTCGCTCCCTGTCTGGATGTTCCATGTCCCGCGCCGCCTCGCCGGCAGGCCCGGTGTCGTCGCCGATCCGCACCCGCGGCTTGAGCCAGAAGAACAGCCCCAGCGCCGGCAGCGCCACCACGGCGGTGATGATGAAATACGGCGCGTAGCTGGCGCTGGCCTCGACGATGTGGCCGGAGAAGAAGCCCAGCACCTTGCCCGGCAGCATGATCAACGAGGAGAACAGCGCGTACTGGGTGGCGGTGTAGCGCTGGTTGACCAGCGCCGACATGTACGCCACCGCCACCGTGCCGAGGAAGCCCTGGGCCAGGTTCTCGCCAGAGATCACGATGGTCAGCCGGGTGAGGTCGCCATCGGCGCCGATCAGCGCCAGGTACAGCAGGTTGCTGCCCGCGCCGAGGATGATCGCGACGAACAACGGCCACTGCACGCCCCAGCGCGCGACGGCGATGCCGCCGAGGAACGCGCCGGCGATGCCGATCCAGATGCCGTAGACCTTGGTGACCGCGGCAATCTCGGTCTTGGTGAACCCCTGGTCGAGGTAGAACGGGCCGATGATGCCGCCGATCAGCGCCTGGTCGGAGATCTTCATCGCCAGGATGAAGGCCAGGATCGCCAATGCGACCTTGCCGCCGAAGCGGCGGAAGAAATCCGCGAACGGCTCCACCACGCCCTCGCGCAGGCCCTCGACCCAGTTGTGCGCGCGCGGGCGCAGTACCGCCGGCTCGGCGGCCATCAGGCAGGCGATGACCGGCAGCAGCATGCAGGCGGCCATCGCCCGGTAGACGTCCGGCCAGACGACGTGGTCGGCCAGCACCAGTGCCAGCGCGCCGCTGACAATCAAGGCGATGCGGTAGCCCAGCGAGTAGGTCGCCACCAGCGCGCCCTGCGCCGAGGGCGGCGCGATCTCGACGCGATAGGCGTCGACCGCGATGTCCAGCGTGGCGCCGGCAATCGCCACCGCCAGCGTGAGCCCGACGAACAGGCCCAGGCGGTCCGGGGTGATGCCGGCCATCAGCAACAGCCCGGCCATCACCAGCAGCATCGCCAGCAACAGCCAGCTGCGGCGCTGGCCCAGCCGGCCCAGCAGCGGCAGTCGCCAGCGGTCGACCAGCGGCGCCCACAGGAACTTGAACGAGTACGCCATGCCGGCGCTGGCGATCATGGTGATGTCGCGCAGTTCCAGCCCACCCTCGCGCAGCCAGTAGGCCAGGGTGCCGGCGACCAGCAGGAACGGCAGGCCCGAGGCGAAGCCGAACAGGAACATCGTCCACGCGGCCGGCTGGGTGAACGCCCGCCAGATCGACAGCTTGCGCGGCGCGCCGGGCCTGCCGGCGCCGTCGCCGTCGCCGCTCGCAGCTGCGCTCATGCGCGGTAGTCCACGACCAGCGGCGCATGGTCGGAGAAGCGTGGCTCGGGATGCACGGCGCACGCCTGCACGCGATCGCGCAGGGATGGCGTGACCAGCTGGTAGTCGATGCGCCAGCCCACGTTGTTGGCGCGCGCGGCGCCACGGTTGCTCCACCAGGTGTATTCGGCGGCTTCGGGCCGCAGCACGCGCAGCGCATCCAGCCAGCCGCTGGCTGGCGGCTGCACCAGGCCGTCGCCGCAGGGGTCGGCGATCATCGCGTTGAGCCAGGCGCGCTCGGGCGGCGTGCAGCCGGAATTCTTCTGGTTGCTGCTCCAGTTCCGGATGTCGTTGCGTGCGCGCACGATGTTCCAGTCGCCGCACAGCACGTAGTCGCGGCCGCTGGCCAGCCACTGGTCGAGGATCGGCCGCAGCCAGTGCATGACCTGGAACTTGAAGTCCTGGCGCAGCTCGCCCGACGAACCCGAGGGAATGTAGAACGACACCACACTGAGGTTGCCGAAGCGCGCCTCGATGTAGCGGCCCTCGTCGTCGAACGGCGCCCAGCCCAGTGCGGTCCGCACTTCGTCGGGTTCGCGCCGGG
Organism: Pseudomonadota bacterium; assembly: GCA_023423235.1. Taxonomy (GTDB): domain Bacteria; phylum Pseudomonadota; class Gammaproteobacteria; order Xanthomonadales; family Xanthomonadaceae; genus Luteimonas. The sequence goes on along the minus strand of JAFAFY010000100.1, from coordinate 1,890 downwards.
CGTAGATCGCCACGCCGCTGTAGCCCTTCTTGGTGGTCGCATCGCGGAACCAGGCCTTGTAGCCGTGCGGCAGGAACGCCGCCTCCAGGCCGTCGGGGCCGGCCAGCTGGTGTTCCTGGGCCTTGGTCTCCTGCACGCACAGCACGTCGGCGTCCTGGCGGACGAACCACTCGAAGAAGCCCTTCTTTGCGGCCGAGCGCAGGCCGTTGGCGTTGAAGCTGACGATTCTCATGCAGATGCGATGCGGGGAGAGCGGACGCCAAGCCTAGCAGGCGGCCGCCGGCTGGCCATGGGCGCCGCTGCCGGCTTGCCGGCGCCGGCTATGCTCGGGCGATGCCATCCCCGTCTCCAACGCCCGAAGTCCGGCCGGCCGGCGTTGCCGACGCCGCGGCGGCGCGCTGCCTGCAGCTGCTGCCGGCGCAGCGGCGGCATGCGGGCAACATCGCGTTCAACGTCGACGATGCCCTGGCCTCGCCCGACAGCGAGGCGATGGTGGTGCTGCTGGCATCGACGGTCGTCGGCTTCTACCGCATCGACCTGCTGCCGACCGTGGTCGCGCGGCAGGTGCTGGACCGGCGCACGCTGAGCCTGCGCGCATTCGCGATCGACCTGCGCTGGCAGGGCCGCGGCCTGGGCCTGGCGGCGCTGCGGGCCTGCTGCGACGACCTCGCGCGCCGGCACCCGGCGCGGCGCCTGCTGGCGCTGAACGTGGATTGCGCCAACCACGTGGCGCGCCATGTGTATGCCCGCGCCGGGTTTATCGATGCCGGCGAACACCTGCCCGGCGGCAGCGCCGGCCCGCAGCGTCTGCTGCTGCGCGCGCTGGGCGTGGGACAATCGCCGCCATGACCGACCACCGCACCCGCTTCCTGCAGCTCGCCCTGGCCGCCGACGCCCTGCGCTTCGGCGAATTCACCCTCAAGTCCGGGCGCGTCAGCCCGTACTTCTTCAATGCCGGGCGTTTCGATTCCGGCGCCGCGCTGGCGGCGCTGGCGGGCTGCTATGCCGACGCGGTCGACGCCGCCGCGGTCGACTTCGACCTGCTGTTCGGCCCCGCCTACAAGGGCATTCCGCTGGCGACCGCGCTGGCCTGCGAGTACGCGCGCCGCGGCCGCGACCTGCCGCTGGCCTTCAACCGCAAGGAGGCCAAGGCGCACGGCGAGGGCGGCAGCCTGATCGGCGCGCCGCTGGCCGGCCGCCGGGTGCTGATCGTCGACGACGTGATCACCGCCGGCACCGCGATCCGCGAGGCGCTGGACATCATCACCACGGCCGGCGGCACGGTCGCGGGCATCGTCATCGCGCTCGACCGCCAGGAGCGGATCGGCGACGGCGACGCGCCCGGCGCCAGTCCGCTGTCCGCCGCGCAGCAGGTCGCGCGTGACACCGGCGTGGCGGTGGTGGCGATCGCCGGGCTGTCGGACCTGCTTGCGTTTGCCGGCGAAAGCGCGACACTGGCCGCCGAGCGCGACCGTCTGCTGGCCTACCGCGCGCGGTACGGCAGCGACACGGCGCGCTGACTCCCACTTCGGCCGATCAGGGGACGGACGAAATGACACGCCATATCCAATCCACCGGGGCGCTGCTGGCCGTGCTGGTGACAGGGCTGCTGACCGCGCCGGCCGCGGCGCAGAACGACGAGCGCCGGGTGTACTGCTGGGACGAGGGCGGGCGCCGGGTCTGCGGCGACGCCTTGCCGGCACGCGCGGTGGATGCGGCGCGCACCGAGATCAATGCCCGCAGCGGCCTGCGCGCGGCCGAAGTCGCACGCGCGCCGACCGCCGAGGAGCGCGCCGCGCTCGATGCCGCCGACCGCCAGGCCCGTGCCGCCGCAGAAGCCCGCGCCGCGCAGCAGCGGCGCGAGCTGGCGATGGTGGAGTCCTACGCCAC
>JAFAFY010000088.1 GCA_023423235.1 Pseudomonadota bacterium | reverse complement strand
TCCTTGGCGATGATCTTCTCGACCGTCTGCCAGTTGATCGGCTCGATGTAGACCGCGTCCGCGGTCTCCGGGTCGGTCATGATCGTCGCGGGATTGCTGTTGACCAGCACCACGCGGAAGCCTTCCTCGCGCAGCGCCTTGCACGCCTGCGCGCCGGAGTAGTCGAACTCGCAGGCCTGGCCGATGACGATCGGGCCGGCGCCGATGATGAGGATGGTCTGGATGTCGGTGCGCTTTGGCATGTCAACGCGCCTCCATCAGCGCAACGAACCTGTCGAACAAGGGGGCGACATCGTGCGGTCCGGGACTCGCTTCGGGATGGCCCTGGAACGAGAACGCCGGGGCGTCGGTCAGGGCGATGCCCTGGTTGGTACCGTCGAACAGCGAGCGGTGGGTCACGCGCACGTTGGCCGGCAGCGTGGCCTCGTCGACCGCGAAGCCGTGGTTCTGTGAGGTGATGAGCACGCGGCCATCGTCGAGGTCCTGCACCGGATGGTTCGCGCCATGGTGGCCATGCGGCATCTTCAGCGTCTGCGCGCCGGCGGCCAGCGCCAGCAGCTGGTGGCCCAGGCAGATGCCGAAGGTCGGCACCTTCGCGTCGAGAAACGCGCGGATCGCGTCGATCGCGTAATCGCAGGGCGCCGGATCACCGGGACCGTTGGACAGGAACACGCCATCGGGCTTCAGCGCCAGCACGTCGGCGGCCGGCGTCTGCGCCGGGACCACCGTCAACGCGCAGCCGCGCTCCGCCAGCATCCGCAGGATGTTGGTCTTGACCCCATAATCGTAGGCGACGACCTTGAACTTCGCCGGCGCCTGCACGAAGGCGTTCGCGTCGAGGTCGAGCTGGCCGTCCGTCCAGCCGTAGCGTTCGGTCGTGCTGACGACCTTCGCCAGGTCCATGTCCTTCAGGCCCGGGAACTTGCGCGCCGCTTCGAGCGCCCGATCAACATCGATGTCCCCTGCCATCACCGCGCCGTTCATCGAGCCGCGGTCGCGCAGCAGGCGCGTCAGCTTGCGGGTATCGATCTCGGAGATCGCGACGATGCCGCGTGCGCGCAGCCATTCGGGCAGCGACACCTGGCTGCGCCAGCTGCTGGGGCGGCGCGGCACGTTGCGCACGATCAGGCCCGACGCCCAGACCTGCGACGCTTCGTCGTCCTGGTCGGTGCAGCCGGTATTGCCGATGTGCGGATAGGTCAGCGTCACCAGCTGGCGCGCGTACGAGGGGTCGCTCAGCACTTCCTGGTAGCCGGTCATGGCGGTGTTGAACACCACTTCGCCGACCGACAGGCCGGGGGCGCCCACGGAAACGCCCTCGAATACGGTGCCGTCTTCAAGGACGAGGATTGCGGTATCTGTCACGAGGTCTTCGCCTACGTCAGGTTGCAGGAAACCGCCGGAGCGGTGGCGACCGGTCCGGAGGTTGGGGTTCAGGCGAGCGGGAATTGTACCGGTGCCGGGGCCGACGCGCCAGCGATTCCGCGCCTTGCCGCCCCCATGCGGACGCGTTCAGTCGGCGCCCAGGCCCAGCAGTTCGGCCACCGCATAGCGCCGCGGCGGACGTCCCGCGAGCCGTGCCGCGACGTGCAGCGCACCGCTGGCAAAGATGTCGCGGTTGCTGGCCCGATGCACCAGTTCGATGCGCTCGCCGGTGCCGGTGAACTGGACCAGGTGCTCGCCGACGATGTCGCCGGCGCGGATCGAGGCGTAACGCGGCGTGGCGCCCTGCCCTTCGGCGGCTGCGCCCAGGGTCAGCGCGGTGCCCGAAGGCGCGTCGAGCTTGCGGTTGTGGTGCGCCTCGACGATGTCGCAGTCCCAGTCCGGCAGTGCCGCGGCCGCGCGCGCGACCAAGTCCTGCAGCACCGCGATGCCGAGACTGAAGTTCGACGCCCACAGCACCGGAACCTGCGTCGCGGCCGCGTCCAGCGCCGCGCGCTGGGCTTCGTCCAGGCCCGTGGTCCCGGACACCAGCGCCGCGCCGCGTTTGACGCACAGCGCCAGCAAGGCGTCGAACCCGCCCGGCAGGCTGAAATCGATAGCGACGTCGAACGCCGGCGCGCCAGCCAGTTCGGACGCGCCGAAGTACGGCACCCCGTCGATGACCCGCTGTTTCGGCGAGCGGCCCGATACCGCGGCCACCACGTCCAGGTCGTCGCGCGCCGCGGCCAGGCGCAGCAATGCCTGCCCCATGCGGCCGGACGCGCCATGCACCAGCACGCGCAGCGGCGCGCTCATGCCCCCGCTCCCAGGGCGCGGGAATCATCGGGCCAGGGACGCAAGGCGGTCACAGGCAACTGCGGGGCGCATGGGCTGGTCATGCCGGCATTCTATCGGGTTCGCCGGGTGATCCCGGAACCGCTGCCGGGTATCGCTGACACGGCGGATGCCGGCAAGACGCCAACGGCGCGATCGGGCCGCCGGCACCGCCTTATGCTTGTCCGTTCGTCCGTCAGGAAGCAGGCATGCAACTCTCCGAACAGATCGTCCTGGTCACCGGCGCCGGCCGTGGCCTGGGTCACGACATCGCCTCGGCCTTCGCCCGCGAAGGCGCCCGCGTCGTCGTCAACTACCGCCGCAGCCGCGACGCCGCCGAGGCGCTGGCCGCGCGCATCGGCCCGCGGGCCATCGCGCTGCGGGCCGACGTCACCGATCCCGCGCAGGTCGCCGCGCTGTTTGCGCAGGCACGCGCGTATTTCGATGGCGACATCACCACCGTGGTCAACAACGCACTGGTCGATTTCAGCTTCAATGGCGATGCCCGCGCCAAGGCCGATGCGATCGCCTGGCAGGACTTCGCCGCGCAACTGGAAGGCAGCGTGCGGGGCGCACTCAACACCACGCAGGCGGCCCTGCCGGGGATGCGTGCGCACGGCTTCGGCCGCATCGTCAACATCGGCACCAACCTGTTCCAGAACCCGGTGGTGCCCTACCACGACTACACCGCTGCCAAGGCCGCGCTGCTGTCGCTGACCCGTACCCTGGCCGGCGACCTGGGACCGGACGGCATCACCGTCAACATGGTCTCCGGCGGCCTGCTGCGCACCACCGACGCCAGCGCCGCGACGCCCGAGGCGGTGTTCGACTACATCGCCGCCAACACGCCCCTGCGTAGCGTGACCACGCCGGCGGAGTTCGCCGACGCCGTGCTGATCTTCGCTGCGCCCTGGTCGCGCGCGGTCACCGGCCAGAACCTGGTGGTCGACGGCGGCCTGGTGCGCGACTGAGTGTTCCACCGGCGCCGGCATTCCGGCGCCACCGGGGACGCGGACACCACGACTTCGGAGCCGGGTGCGCAAGTCAAGCGCGGCGTCGGCCGCATTGCGCGTCACTGGCGATTTTTGCGCCAGCGTTTCGCAGGCCGCGGCCCACGCGGCCTCGCGCCGCTTATCCACAGTTTTGTCATCAAGCCATCCACACCGGCTGTGGATGACGCGCCGGCTGCCGCGATGGCGCGACGCCGTCAAGCGCCCGCGTGGTCCACGGCCGGTGTCGACGATCGCGTCACCGGTCGCGGTTTGCGGCCGATGCGCAAGCGCGTGCGCGGGTCAAGCGGCATCAACAGCGGACGCACGCGATCTGGACAAAAAATAGCCAGCCGGAACGGCATCAGCCGTGGTGCGGGCCGGCGCCGCTTATCCACAGTTTTGTCATCAGACGATCCACACCGGCTGTGGAGAACCCGCGGGCTAGGCGATCTGGATGGCTACGTCAACGTGCGGTGGTGCCGCGCCTCGCCTTGTACACGGCGCTGCAACAAACCGTGTCCGGGATTGCACCCGATACTACCGAGGATCGCGCATCGCCCTATGACCGCGTGTCTGCAGCATGTACTCCCAGGTGTTGTTGTCGCGAAACCTGTAGCCCGAAGGTGGCGCGCTTGGCAGACGCGCTCGGATGGGCTGCCCCGAGAACGCGCATCCTGAGGGAGTCGAGTAGCTAATTAGTTCGACTACGCGCGTATTGGCGGCGCCGATTCGCAGATTGCGATCAAAGGGCAAATGGCCGGATTGAGAAACGGCCTCCACACGCATGACCACGCGGCCCAGGGCAGGCACGTACCAGCTGACGCTTGCATCCCGGCCAGTAACCGTCCCGTCATCGTCCACGCGCATGTATGACATGGTTTCGGAAACAGGCTGCGACTTCACCCAGTTGGCGAATCGTTCGATACGGAACGCCGACAACTTTCCGAACGCTGTTTCGATTTCCTCAACGGCGACTACCTCACTGAAGCTTCGTTCTTCATATCGGTACTGGTACCGGCCGAATGCACCGGATTGTTCACCCGGCTCGGAAAACTCGTCCTCCCAGCTCGAGCCGACATGAAACGGAAACTGCAACAGAATCTTCGCACCCTCGCGCAGAGGGTTGATGTCGGTATAGGTCTCTACGCGTTCGGAGTGACTGATGACGACAGGTCCGGAATGGAGTGATGCCACCTCCTCTGCTGGACGATACTCAGCGGAGAATTCAGTCTTCGGTGCAATCACCCGCATGCCATATGTCGCGCGTGCGCCATCTATCGTCATTAATGTCATTTCCGTTTCCGGCTGCCCCGCGCCGACGGAATAGACCCAAACCGTCCCAGGCTCCAACTTGGGGACGTCCGCAACCGAATCATCAGAGATGGCGGCAAGCCCGCACCGCTCGTGCCGTGCTCCGGCGTAGACCGGGACACTGCACAAGGCCAGGAGCGGGAGAATCCATTGCAAAATGGAAGATGTACGCATTTTCAGCATCCCTGCCAACCAAGCATCACTCTACATCGACAGCGTAGATCCCGTTACCCATCGAGACACGTCCCTCTGAAAGGAACCCTCAAAAGAATCAGGACGTCATCCGCTCCCAGAAGCTCTTGACCCCATCGACGAAGGTGCTCGAACGCGGCGAATGCCGGCGGGCGTTGTCGCCGTTGAAGGTGGCCTCGAACTGGTCGAGCAATTCGCGCTGCTGCGCGGTGAGGTTGATCGGGGTCTCGACCACGACCTTGCAGTAGAGGTCGCCGGCGGCGCGGCTGCGCACCGACTTGACGCCCTTGTCGCGCAGGCGGAACACCTTGCCGGTCTGGGTCTCGGCCGGCACCCGGATCTCGGCCTCGCCGCCCAGCGTGGGCACGCGCACGGTGTCGCCCAGCGCGGCCTGCGAGATGCGGATCGGCACCTCGCAATGCAGGTCGTCGCCGTCGCGCTGGAAGATGGGGTGCTCGCGCACCCGCACCTCGACATACAGGTCGCCCGGCGGCGAGCCCGCGGGGCCGGCCTCGCCCTCGCCGGCGAGGCGGATCCGGTCGCCCGAATCCACGCCGGCGGGGATCTTCACCGACAGCACCTTCTCTTCCTCCACCCGCCCGGCGCCGTGGCAGCTGCGGCAGGGGTTGGCGATGATCTGGCCCTGGCCGGCGCAGTGCGGACAGGTCTGCTGCATGGTGAAGATGCCGCGCTGCATGCGCACCTGGCCGCGGCCGGCGCAGGTCGAGCAGGTTTCGCGACGACCGTCTTCCGAACCGCTGCCGTCGCATTCGCCGCAGGCCACCAGGGTCGGCAGCTCAATGCGCTTCTCCACGCCGGCCACCGCTTCCTCGAGGTCGAGTTCCATGATGTAGCCAACGTCAGCACCGCGGCGCGGACCGCCACGTCCGGCGCCCGCACCGAAGATGTTGCCGAAGATGTCGCCGAAGATGTCGCCCATGTCGGCGCCGCCGAAGCCGGGGCCGGCATTGCCGCCGCCCATGCCGTGTTCGAACGCGGCATGGCCGTGCTGGTCGTACATCCGGCGCTTGCCGCCGTCCGACAGCACCTCGTAGGCCTCCTTGCACTCCTTGAACGCCACCTCGGCGGCCTGGTCGCCGGGGTTGCGGTCGGGATGATGCTTCATCGCGCAGCGGCGATAGGCCTTCTTCAGCTCGTCCTCGGTCGCGGTGCGGGACACCCCGAGAACTTCGTAGTAATCGCGTTTGCTCATGGTGCCGTGATTCGTGATTCGGGATTGGTGATTCGAGGAAGCACAAGACATCCCGGCAGCCGGCGACGAAAAAAGCGGAGCCGGAACCCCGCTTTTTCCGACCGGACTACCGGCAACGGATTACGACTTCTTGTCGTCGTCCTTGACCTCGGTGAACTCGGCGTCCACCACGTCATCGGACTTCGGCGCCTCGCCGCCAGCCTGGCCGGCCTCGGCCTGGCCTGCGGCGCCGGCAGCGGCGAAGAGCTGCTGCGAGGCTTCCTCCAGGGCCTTGGACTTGGCCTCGATCTGGCCCTTGTC
>JAFAFY010000385.1 GCA_023423235.1 Pseudomonadota bacterium | reverse complement strand
GCCGGATCAGCCTGTGCGGCGCAGCACCAGTTCCAGCACGAACTTGCTGCCGAAGAACGCCAGCACCAGTAGCGCCATCGCCGCCAGCGTCCAGCCGACCGCGCGGGTGCCGCGCCAGCCATAACGCCAGCGGCCCAACAGAAGCGCGCCGAAGGCCAGCCACGACAGCACGCTGAGCACGGTCTTATGGATCAGGTGCTGGGCGAAGAAATCGTCGACGAACAGCACGCCGGTGACCAGGGTTGCAGTCAGCAGCGCGAAGCCGACAGGGATGGTGCGGAACAGCAACGATTCGAGTTCGGTCAGCGGCGGCAGGGCGCGCAGCCAGCGGTGGAATTGGCGGCGGCGCATCGCGCGTTCCTGTGCCCACAGCAACAGCGCCAGCAGCGCGGCGACCGCCAGGGTGGCGTAGGCGAGCAGTGCGCACCAGGCATGCAGTTGCAGGCGCCAGTCCAGGGCGTCGGCGCGTGGGTGCGGCGCCTGGGCATAGCCGAGCAGCATCAGCGCCGCCAGCGGGAACACGATCACGCCCAGTGCCGCCATCCGCCCGCGGATGTCGTAGAGCGCGGTCAGCGCGGCCATGCCCAGGCCCACCAGCGACAGCGCGGCGAAGAAGTGCAGTTCGGTGCCGACATCGCGCCACACCAACAGGTGCGAGGTGGCGTGCAGCACCATCGCCGCCAGCGCCGGCACGGCCCACAGCGCGTTGCGCCGGTCGCGCGCGACGCCGCGTACCAGCAGCGCCGCGGCCAGCAGGTACAGCAGGACTGCGATGAGAACGATTGTCATCGCGGAAGTGTCGCACAGCACCCGGCATGGCGGGTGCCTGCGGCAGCCGGATGCCGGCCTGCGACGCGTGCACGGACTTGCGCGCCGGGGACCTGTGCCCGTTCAGCGGGGACTGCGCGCGGTCGCGCTTGCGCCGCGGCCGTGCGGGCGCTTCGGCGCCGCAAGCTATAATCGCCGCCCCGTTTCCGCAGCCCGAGTCCCGCATGTTCGAGTCCCTGACCCAGCGCCTGTCCGGCACCATGGAGCGCCTGCGCGGGCGCGGTCGGCTGACCGAGGAGAACATCCGCGAGGCGACCCGCGAGGTGCGCATCGCCCTGCTGGAGGCCGACGTCGCGCTGCCGGTGGTGCAGGCCCTGATCGAGCGCATCAAGGTGCGCGCGGTCGGCCAGGAAGTGCTGAAGTCGCTGACGCCGGGCCAGGCGCTGATCAAGGTCGTGCGTGACGAGTTGACCGCGGTCATGGGCGCGCAGGCGACCGAGCTCAACCTCAACGTGCCGGCGCCGGCGGTCATCCTGATGGCCGGCCTGCAGGGCGCGGGCAAGACCACCACCGTCGGCAAGCTGGCCAAGCTGCTGAAGGAGAAGCGCAAGAAGAAGGTCATGGTGGTCTCGGCCGACGTCTATCGCCCGGCCGCGATCGAGCAGCTCAAGACCCTGGCCGGGCAGGTCGACGTGGCGTTCTTCCCGTCGGAAGCCTCGCAGCAGCCGGTCGACATCGTGCGCGCGGCGATTTCCGAGGCGAAGAAGTCGTTCATCGATGTGCTGCTGGTCGACACCGCAGGCCGTCTGGCGATCGACGAGGCCATGATGGCCGAGATCAAGGCGCTGCACGCGGCCGTCAATCCGGTCGAGACGCTGTTCGTCGTCGATGCGATGACCGGCCAGGATGCCGCCAACACCGCCAAGGCCTTCGGCGAGGCGCTGCCGCTGACCGGCGTGGTGCTGACCAAGACCGACGGCGACGCCCGCGGCGGCGCGGCGCTGAGCGTGCGCTACATCACCGGCAAGCCGATCAAGTTCGTCGGTACCGGCGAGAAGGTCGACGGCCTGGACGTGTTCCATCCCGAGCGTGTCGCCAGCCGCATCCTCGACATGGGCGACGTGCTGTCGCTGGTCGAACAGGTCGAACAGCAGGTCGACAAGGACAAGGCGCAGAAGCTTGCCGAGAAGGTCGCCAAGGGCAAGAAGTTCGACCTCAACGACATGCGCGACCAGCTTGAGCAGATGCAGAACATGGGCGGCATCGGCAGCCTGATGGAAAAGCTGCCGGGCCTGGGCCAGGTGCCCGAGCACCTCAAGCAGCAGGCCGCGCAAAGCAAGGAAGTGCCGCGGATGATCGCCATCATCGGTTCGATGACCAAGAAGGAACGGCGCAACCCGGCCCTGCTCAACGGCTCGCGCCGCGCGCGCATCGCCGCCGGTTCCGGCACCACCCCGGCCGACGTCAACAAGCTGATGAAGCAGTACATGCAGATGGAAAAGATGATGGGCAAGATGGCCCGCGGCGGCATGAAGGGCATGATGCGTGGCCTGCAGGGCATGATGGGCGGCATGGGCCGCATGCCGTTCCGCTGAGCGCGGCCCACGCGGCGCAGCGCGCATGCCCTGGTCGCCCGGGACCCATGTCGTCCACCTGGTGCTGTCGGTCCTGATCGCCACGTGCCTGGCCTCGGGCTGGGCGCTGCTGCCGGCCACCGTCGCCCTCTGGATCCTGGTGATGCTGGCATCCGTGCTGGTCGATGCCGTGGTCCGCCGGTTGCGCAGACAGCCGCGGGCAGTCGCACCCGGCGCGCATCTGGATGCCGTCCCAACGCCACCCCCGGCCCCGGCGATGCTTGCGCCGCTGCGCGCTCCCGCCGTCCACGCGGAGGCAGGCGCGGAAATCCAGCACGCGACCACGCGCGAATGGCGGCGGCATGTCTGCGATGTCGAGCCCTTCGACAACGAGCGCTTCCCGCGCGAGGGCATCTGCACGACGAAGTCGCTGTTCATGCGCGCCGGCGATGTGCTGGTGTTGCGATTCCATCCCGAAGGCGCCGCGACGGGCCGGCACCTGTCCTGGCTCTGCGATCTGCATCACGCGCAGGCGCGGGCGTACCAGCGCGCCGAGGTGTACGCCGGGCGCGAGACGCGCCTGCCGATCGCATCCACGGGGGTGTACTCGCTGGGCATCGGCCAGGATGCGCCAGGCGCGTCCACCGCGCCCGGGTGCATCGGTGTCTGGTTGTGCGTGCCGCAAGCCGATGCGTTGTCGTTGTCGATCGATCCGGTGCACGGCTCGGCCTGCCACTATGAAAGAGGTGCAGCAGGCGGCCTGATTGTCCGGATCGAGGGCGAGCACGAATACCGACGCCATGCCCGGCTGCCGACCCGCTCGATCCGCCAGGTCCCGCGCGCCGCCGCCCTGCTGTTCGCCAGCGCCCAAGATCACTGGGACGCCGCAGGCATCGACCGGCCGCAGTCCCACATCGACCCGCAGTGCGAATCTCTGTACCGGTGGTATCTGCAGCTCAGCCGCGGCGACGTGCTGGCTCTGGAGTACGCCTGGCAGGCGGCGCCGTTCGGCCAGGTACTGCGATTTCCCCGCGACAACGCCAGCACGTCCACCAGTGGCAGCCTGTCGGTCTACCGCTTCGTCCGTGGCCCGCAACTCCATGGTTGCTGGTCGGGCGCCGCGTCAGCGCGCGGGATCGACGCATTCACCTGCGACGCCGACGGCATCTATTGCCTGGAACTCGCACTTCTCGGGCCGCCCGAGTGGCGTACGCGTCCGCTGGCGGACTTCATCGATCTGCGGCTGTGGGGTGCGTTCCTGCAGCGCCCGCGCGTCTTGCGCGATTTCGATCTGCGCGAAGGCAGCGTCGAGGGCTGGTACCGGCAACTGATGCCGGTGCCGCGGGGGCTGGTGGCGCGCGCTTCCGACGCTTGAAAGCCATGGGCGGTACAGCCCGGCAACGGGCGCGTATTCCTGGTGGCGCAGCGATGCCAGATCGCCCTGGCGTCTGCATCGTGGATCGCGTAGCCGGCGGTTGCCACGGCGGGATACCAAGGCGATGTTCCGCCGGCCTTGACCTGCAACCCCAACGCTGCTGCGATGCCTGCCGGCAGTGGCGCCCGGCCCACCGTCCACAATCCAGAGGTAGATGCGCTTGATCGACACCGCTCCATTGCCACGCGCACAGGCCTTCTGCGCGCGGTTTGGCCTGCGCGTCCCGGTGCTGCTGGCACCGATGGCCGGCGCCTGTCCGCCCGCACTGTCCGCCGCCGTTGCCGGGTCGGGTGGCATGGGCGCGATGGGCGCAGTGCTGTCGCCGCCCGAGGCGATCGCTGTGTGGATGCGCGATTTCCGCGCGCGCAGTGACGGCCCCGCGCAGATCAACCTGTGGGTTCCCGACCCACCGCCGCGGCGCGATGCCGCCGCCGAGGCCCGCACCCGCGACTGGCTGGCGCTGTGGGGGCCGCCCGTGCCTGTCGATGCCGGCGACGCGGTGCCTGCCGATTTCGATGCGCAATGCGAGTCCCTGCTTGCGGCGCGGCCCGCGGTGGCCTCGTCGATCATGGGCCTGTTTCCGGCCGGGTTCGTTGCCCGGCTCAAGGACGCGGGCATTGCCTGGTTCGCCTGTGCAACCACGCTGGGCGAGGCGCGCGCGGCCGAAGCCGCCGGCGCCGATGCGGTCATCGCGCAGGGTTTCGAGGCCGGCGGCCATCGCGGCGCGTTCGACGCCGCGGATGCGGAACGCCAGGCCAGCGGCCTGTTCGCGCTGCTGCCGCGGCTTGCGGACCACCTGCGGGTGCCGGTGATCGCCGCGGGCGGCATCGGAGATGGTCGCGGCATTGCGGCGGCGCTCACGCTCGGTGCCAGCGCGGTGCAGGTCGGCACTGCCTTGCTGCGCACGCCCGAGGCCGCGCTGCCGCCGGCCTGGGCGGATGCGCTGGCGCAGGTCGAGCCCGAGCGGACCTGGCTGACGCGCGCGTTTTCCGGGCGGCTGGGCCGCGCGATCGCAACCGCATATGTCCAGGCGTCGGCAGGTGCCGATGCGCCAGTGCCGCAGCCGTATCCGGTGCAGCGTGCACTGACCGCGCCGATGCGTCAGGCGGCGGTCCGCGACGATGCACTCACCGGCATGCAGGCCTGGGCCGGGCAGTCGGCCTGGCTGGCCCGCGCCGAGCCCGCGCAGGATCTGGTCGCGCGCTGGTGGCGCGATGCGCAGGCGCTGCTGTGACCCTCGTGTTCTGCAATGGCCGCCCGGCGACGGCGGAGGATCTGCTGGCGCCGGCGCTGCGCAACGATGGCCATTTCACCACCTTCCAGATGCGCGGCGGCGCGGTGCTCGGGCTGGCGCTGCATCTGCAGCGGCTGGACGCTGCAAACCGGTCGCTGTACGGCATCGCGCTCGATCACGAGCGGGTGCGCGCGGCGCTGCGCGCGCCGCTGGCCGCAACGGCGACGTGCGACGCGACGGTCCGCATCACGGTGGTGCCGCGTGCGTGTGATCCGGCAACACGCGACGAGTCCGAAGTCGACGTACTGGTATCGCTGGCGCCACCGGCCGAGCCCGACGCGGAACCGCTGCGTTTGCGCGCCTTCGCATTCCAGCGCGACACCCCGGCGATCAAGCACGTCGGCACCTTTCCGCTGTTCCAGCACCAGCGGCT
>JAFAFY010000379.1 GCA_023423235.1 Pseudomonadota bacterium | reverse complement strand
CGTTCATCGACGCGCGCGATACTGGCCGCCCTGCTTCCGTCCGAGACCGCCATGCGCCCTGCACTCCCGTCGAACGTCCTGCCCCTGGCCGCCCTGCTCGCGCTGGCACTGACAGCCTGCGATACGCAGCGCAGCGACGATGCCGCCACCCCCACCCCACCCGCAGCCCCTGCTGAAGCAGCGCCTGCGTCGGCGACCGCCACGCCGGAGGCCACCACGGCCGCTGGCGACCGCATCGGCGCGGACGCGGTCTGGCAAGGCCGACTCGATGCCTGCCGCGACGCGACCGGGCCGCTGGATGCCTGCGTGCTGGCGGCGATGCGCGCCAGCGGCGCCACGCCGGCCGCGATCGCGGTCGCCGAGCGCCTGGCCGCCGAAGGCAACCCTGGTTACATCGAGGGCTGGCGCGAGACCGACGGCGTCGGCATCGCGTCGCTGGTCTATCCGTTTCGCGCCAATACCAACACGGGCCTCTGGCTGGTGGGCGCCGACGGCCGCGCGGTCGACGTCGACCAGGATGTGTTGCCCAAGCCGGTACAGGCCCGCGACGACATCCGCGCCTTCCTCGATGCGCACCCGGATGTGATGCCGTTCGCCCCGGCGCGCGCCGATGGCAGCGAGCCGCTGGCCGATGGCGGCGTGCGCCTGGTCTTCGCCACGCCGATGCGCAGTTGCCATGCCTGCGAGGATGCGGGCACGCTGCGGGTGGGCTACGACTTCGACGCGGCGCGCCACTTCACCGGGCAGCAGGTGATCGACCTGCGCTGAGCCCGGCCCGGTCGATGCGCGGGCGCGGCGCTGCCCGCCATCGACCGTCTCAGGGCTTCGGCCCCTGGCCCTCGTTGTCCTCCCACTTGAGGATCCGCCGGGTCACCACGCGATAGACCGGCTTGCCGGTGCGGAACCACAGGTCGCGCAGCCACGAGGTGCGCTTGAGCACGCGGCGCTCGACCGGGGTCAGTGCGTCGCGGCAGTACATGCGCTTGTGCTTGAGCAGGTGGCGCAGGTCCTCGCGCGCCAGCAGGCGCATCCAGCGCGAGCGCGGGTTGCCGCGGACCGCGAGCTGGAAATCGATGATCGCCGGGCGACCGTCCTCCAGCACCAGCCAGTTGGCCTCCTTGGCGAGGTCGTTGTGGGCCAGGCCACGCCGGTGCAGCGCCTGCAGCAGGCGCCGTGCGCGGCGGAAGTAGGCCAGATCGCCACGCGGCGGACGCTGGTACATCGCATCACCGGCCATGTAGCTGCGGTCGAGCCGGCGCCCGTCCCAGCCCAGCAGCTGCGGGGTGTCGGCCAGCCCCGCCACCGCGGCCAGGCCGCGCGCCTCGCGCCGCGCCAGCAGCCAGGCCGGCAGCCGCAGCCACAGCGGCACATGGCCCAGATCGCGGCGCACGAACAGGCCACCGGCGCCCTGCATCAGCGAGATGCGGCCGAAGCTGTCGGACTTGAGCGCACGCAGTTCGGTCGGTGGGCCGGGGTCGGCGGCGGGCGGTGGCGCGGTCATCCGCGCATTGTAAGGGGCCGCGCCGCGGTGGCCGCTGGGGACGCCGCGGCCGCCACGGGTCCGCGCCGCGCCGGAGCTGTCCGCCAGCCGTCCACGCGGAGCGCGGTATCACCGGCGGGTCGGAACGAGGCGCCATAATGGGCGGATGCTCAGCGACTTCTTCAACAGCGTGGTCGGCTGGATCGGCGACCACCCGGTCGCGGCCGGACTCGCGATCTTCCTGATCGCCTTCGCCGATTCGGTGATCGTACTCGGCGCCATCGTGCCGGCGCTGCCGCTGCTGTTCGCGATCGGGGTGATGATCGGGCTGGGCGAGATTTCCGCGCCGTACGCGATCACCTGCGCGGCGCTCGGCGCGCTGGCCGGCGACGGCCTCAGCTACTGGATCGGCCGCCGCTGGGGCCACGGGCTGCGCGGCGTGTGGCCGTTCCAGCGCTATCCGCAGCTGCTCGACCGTGGCGAGCTGCTGTTCCGGCGCAATGCGGTCAAGAGCATTTTCATCGCGCGCTATGTCGGCGCGGTGCGGCCGTTCGTGCCGGCCATCGCCGGCATCGCGCGGATGCCGCTGCGGCGCTACCTGCCGGTCAGCATTGCCGCCTGCATCTCGTGGGCGGTGGTGTTCCTGGCCCCGGGCTGGCTGTTCGGCGCGTCCTACGAGGCGGTGGCGGCGGTGGCCGACCGGCTGGCGATCGTGCTGGGCGCGCTGGTCGCGGTGCTGGCGCTGTCGTGGGCGGTGGTGGTCTACAGCTACCGCTGGTTCGACGCGCACGCCAACAGCCTGCTGGCGCGGGCGCTGAAATGGACCCGCGCCCATCCCAGGCTCGGCCGCTACGCCGCCGCGCTGATCGACCCCAGCCGCCCCGAGTCGCCGTCGCTGGCGATCCTGGCGGTGTGCCTACTGGCGATCGGCTGGGCCTGGTCGGCGCTGCTGGCCACGGTGCTGATGCGCGGCGAGCCGCTGCTGATCGACCACACCGTGTTCCAGCTGATGTACGAGCTGCGCAACCCGCTGGCCGACCGGATGATGGCGGGCCTGGCCTCGATCGGCGACGTGCAGGTGCTGGCGCCCGCGGTCGCGCTGACCCTGGCCTGGCTGATGTGGCGGCGGCGCTGGATCGCTGCGGTGCACTGGCTGGCGGCGCTGGCGTTCGGCATGGCGCTGACCGCGCTGCTGGGCGCGGTGATCGACATGCCGCGGCCGCCGACCGCGCACGGTGGATTCGGCTTCCCGTCGGTCGAGATCACCATGTGCACGATCACCTTCGGCTTCTTCGCCGTGCTGATCGCACGCGAACTGCCCGGGCGCTCGCGGGTATGGCCTTACCTGGTGTCGGGCGCGATCGTCTCGGTGCTGGGCTTCGCCCGGCTGTACCTGGGCGCGCACTGGCTCAGCGACATCGTCGGCGGCATGCTGCTGGGCATCGTCTGGCTGCTGGTGCTGGGCATCGCCTACCGCCGCCATGTCGAGCGCTCGTTCTGGATGCGCCCGGTGGCGCTGATCTTCTACATCACCTTCGCCGTCGCCGCGCTGTGGCATGCGCCGCGCGCGGTCGATCCGCTGCTGGCGCGGTTCGTGCCGCCACCGCCGGAAATGCGGCTGACCATCGACGACTGGTGGCAGCAGGACTGGGCGCAGCTGCCCGGGCAACTGCGCGAACGCGACCCCGCGCACCGCTGGCCGCTGGACCTGCAGATCGCCGGACCGCTGGCGCCGCTGCAGCAGCGGCTGGAGGCGCGCGGCTGGCGCGTGCAGCCGCAGGCGGACTGGTCGGAGATGCTGCACCTGCTAGACGACAGCGTGCCGCAGGCGCGGCAGCCGGTGCTGCCGGCAACGCTGGACACGGTGGCCGAGTCGCTGCTGCTGCGCCGCGACGCTGGCGAGGGCCAGGTCGAGGTGCTGCGCCTGTGGCATGCGCCCGCGCAACTGGCTGACGGCCAGCCGCTGTGGCTGGGCACCGGCCAGGCGCTGCGCTATACCCGGCCGCTGGGGCTGTTCGGACTGTGGCAGCCACAACCCGACGCCGGCACCGTGCATGCGGAACTGCGCGAACTGCTGGAGACCTTCGACACCCGCGAGGCGGTGCATCCGCAGTCGGGCGTGCCGGTGCTGCGGGTGCGTACCGATGTCGCGCCCGCCAACGACAGGCCTGCGCCCGCGCCCTGACCGCGCGATACGCGCAGCCGCGCCGCGCCCGCTACTCGTCGACCAGGCGCAGCAGCGACTCCAGCCGCTCGTCGGGGTCGTCCTGCTGCAGCAGGCCCTGGCGCTGCGCCTGGGTCAGCGGCAGCAGTTCGGCCAGGCGCCAGCCGATCCACCCCGCATCGTCGAAATGCTGTTTGGGAAACGCGCGGTCGGCGCCATCGATGCGCTCGAGGATCTTCTCCAGCACCACGCCCAGCAAGGCGTGCTGTGGCAGCAGTTCGTTGACGGGATCGGGCGCAAGCCAGTCCACCCGCGCGACCACCAGGCCGTTGTCGCGCACCCGCGTGTGCCGCACCCGGAACCGCCGCCCGCCGCGCACGCGCAGCGCCAGCAGGCCATCCTCGCCGAGGTCGAAATCCTCGATCAGCGCCTCGGTGCCGACGCCGGCCGGGGTCGCCGGCGCACCGACCTCCTCGCCGTCGAGGATCAGGCAGATGCCGAAGCCGCCGCCACGGCGGCCGCAATCGCGCACCAGGTCGAGGTAGCGCGGCTCGAACACGCGCAGGCCCAGCGCCGCACCGGGCACCAGCACGGTGCGCAGCGGGAACAGCGGCAGGCAGTCGTCGTCAGTCGCCATGGCCGCAGTGTACGGCGCAGGTATGGCCACGCCACCGACCTGCGGCTCAGCCGGCGCGCAGCTGCGCCAGGAACCGCCGCGGCGCGCCGTCGAAGCCACCGTTGGACATGAACACCACATGGTCGCCACTGCCCGCCACCTCGCCCAGCGCGGCCAGCAGCGCATCGACATCGGCCACCGCGCGCGCCTCGCCGCGCACCGCGGCGATCACCTTGCCGGCGTCCCACGGCAGTTCCGGGCGCTGCAGGAACACCACCGCATCGGCGCCGTCGAGCGAGGGCGCCAGGGCATCGGCGTGCGCACCCAGGCGCATCGAATTGCTGCGCGGCTCCATCGCGACCACGATGCGCGCCTCGCCGACCTTCGCACGCAGGCCGGCCAGCGTGGTCGCGATCGCGGTCGGGTGGTGGGCGAAGTCGTCGTAGACGGTGATCCCACGCGCCTCGCCCAGCACTTCCAGCCGGCGCTTGACGCTGCGGAACGCCGCCAGCGACGGCAATACCGCGGCCACGTCCACGCCCACCGCCGCGCACGCCGCCAGCGCGGCGAGCGCGTTGAGCACGTTGTGGTCGCCGACCAGCGGCCAGTCGACCGTGCCGACCTCCACGCCTGCGCGCAACACCACGAACGCGCTGCCGTCGCCGCGCAGCTTGCGCGCGCTCCACTCGAACGCGGGGTCGAAGCCGAAGCGCTCGACCGGCGTCCAGCAGCCCATCGCCAGCACCTCGCGCAGCCGCGGGTCGTGGCCGTTGACGATCAGCCGGCCGCGGCCTGGCACGGTACGCACCAGGTGGTGGAACTGGCGCTGGATCGCGGCGACGTCCGGGAAGATGTCGGCGTGGTCGAACTCCAGGTTGTTGAGGATCGCCACCCGCGGCCGGTAATGCACGAACTTGCTGCGCTTGTCGAAGAACGCGGT
>JAFAFY010000294.1 GCA_023423235.1 Pseudomonadota bacterium | reverse complement strand
CTGCCCCGACTCTACGGGCGCAGCGGGCGGCGCACAGCTGGTGCAGACCCGAGGTTGGCCGGGATTCTCCCGTGCGAGGCGTCACAGTTTCCGTGGGTGCCGGTGCCCGCAGCCACTGACGCGCGGGTGCGAACGGGATGTCGGCAGAATCACGCTGTCGGATCTGTGCCGGCGCGGGCCCAACGTCAGGAACGGCGGCGATCCATCGAAGGCGCCGTACCGGGACAGCCAGCGGATATCGCGCCGACGCCGCGCGCACATGGGGCGATGCGCAAGGCCGCGCGGTGCCAACGGCTATTCGGCCTGCAGCGCCCGCAGGATGCGTGTCCCGGCGCGGCCATCGTCGGGCACCAGGCCGAGCCGGCGCTGCTCGGCCTGGATCGCACGCCGGGTATTGCTGCCGATCATGCCGTCGACCTCGCCGATGTCGTGGCCGCGCGCCAGCAGCAGGGTCTGCAGTTCGCGGCGCTGCACGCGCGACAGGCCGGGGTCGTCGGTCGGCCAGGGCGCAACCAGGCCGCTGCCACCGCGCAGGCGATCGGCCAGCAGCGCGATCGCCAGCGCGTAGCTTTCGGCGGCGTTGTAGGAATAGATCGCGTCGTAGTTGCGGAACACCACGAACGCCGGGCCGGCGCGCCCGGTCGGCAGCAGGATCGCGGCCTGGCGGTCGCCTGCCGGCAACGGGCTGCCGTCGACCCGGGTCACGCCGCGCGCCGCCCAGTCCGACACCGGCCGGCGTTTGCCGCGCCCGGCCAGTGCGCCATCGAAGTTCGCGGGCAATGTCACCTCGAAGCCCCAGGGCTGGCCGGTCTGCCAGCCGGACCGCTTGAGGTAGTTCGCCGTGGAGGCCAGTGCGTCGGGGATGCTCTCGACCAGGTCGCGGCGGCCGTCGCCGTCGAAATCCACGGCGATGCGCGCATAGGTCGTCGGCATGAACTGGGTGTGGCCGAAGGCGCCGGCCCAGGAGCCGGTGATGCCGGGATCGCGCAGGTCGCCGCTGTCGAGCAGCTTCAGCGTGGCGATGAACTCACCGCGGAAGAACGGCTGCCGGCGGCCGTTGCAGGCCAGCGTCGCCAGCGACACCAGCAGCGGGCGCTTGCCGAACACACGGCCGTAGTCGCTCTCCACGCCCCACACCGCGACCACGGTCTCGGCGTCCACGCCGTATTGCGCGGCAACGCGCGCCAGCAGGTCGCGGTGCTCGGCGAGCCGCGCGCGGCCGTCGGCGACGCGTTGATCGTCGACCAGGCCGGCCAGGTAGTCCCACAGCGGGGTCGTGAACTCCGGCTGCGCGTCGAGCAGCGGCAGCACGCTCATGTCCGGCTGCAGGCCGGCGGTGACGCGATCGAAGCCGGCCGCGGACACGCCCTGGCCCAGCGCCTGGGCGCGGAGCCCGCCCAGGCACTGGCGGAACCCGGCGAGCTGCTGCGGGGTAACCGCGGCGACCGTCGCGGGCTGTACGGCGGGGCCAGGCGCGGACGGCGCTGTGGCCGGGGTGGGCGCCTGCGTCGGAGCGGGCGGCGCGGCAGCGACGGCCAGCATCGGCACGGTGGCCAGCAACGCGGCGGCCAGCAGCGGCTGCGCGAAGGCAGGCAGGTCGGGGCGCAGTGGGAAGGCGGCCATGTCTGGGTGGTTCCTGGGGCTGCGGACGGGCGGCGGGGAGACGATGGTAGACCGACGCGGTGTGCACGCCGCGCACATGCGCGGCGCCCGTTTGACCACGATCAAGGCACGCCGCCGCGGGCAAGGCGATAGTGCAGGCGGAACCGGCGCATCCGCCGCCGGCACGGGAGGATCGCGATGACGTTCGATTTCACCGGCAAGGCCGCCCTCGTCACCGGCGCGGCGTCAGGCATTGGCGAGGCCGTCGCCCGCCAACTGGCTGCGGGCGGCGCACAGGTGCTGGTGGCCGATGCCAACGGCGCCGGCGCGCAAGCGGTCGCCGACAGCATCGGCGCCAATGCGCGCGCGTTCACCGTCGATGTCGCCGACCCGGCGGCGGTCGCGGCGATGGTCGACGAGGCGGTCGCGGCCTTCGGCGCGCTGCACCTGGCGGTCAACAACGCCGGCGTCGGCGGCGCCAGCCACCCGACCGCCGAATATCCGCCGGAGGAATGGCAGCGGGTCATCGACATCAACCTGGGCGGCGTGTTCCATTCGATGCGCCTGGAGATCCCGGCGATCCTGGCCGCGGGCGGCGGCGCGATCGTCAACATGAGCTCGATCCTGGGCAGCAACGGCTGGGCCGGTTCGATCGCCTATGTCGCCGCCAAGCATGCGCTGCTGGGCATGACCAAGACCGCGGCGCTGGAATACGCCGCCAGGGGGCTGCGCATCAACGCGGTCGGCCCCGGCTTCATCGACACGCCACTGCTCGCGCACATGGACGCCGAGACCCACCGCGGGCTGGTTGCGCTGCATCCGGCCGGGCGCCTGGGCACTGCGGACGAGGTCGCGGCGCTGACCTGCTTCCTGCTGTCGGAACAGGCCGCGTTCGTCAACGGCAGCTACCACCTGGTGGATGGCGGCTATTCGGCGCGCTGAGGCCGCGGCGCGCACGCCGCGTGGCGGCGGCGCGCTTCAGTCCGCCGGGGCCAGCGCGTCGAGGTAGTACCAGCGGCCATCCTCGCGCAGGAAGCGGCTGTGCTCGCGCATGCGCACCACGCTGCCGCCGCCGATACGGTAGCGGGCGATGAACACCACCTCGGCGCTGTCGGCGCCGGTGACGTGGTGGCTGCGCACCTCCAGCCCCAGCCACACCGGTTGCGGGCCGTCGAAATCCAGCGCCGCCGGGCGGGTGGCGGCATGCCAGCTCGCGCGCAGGTAGCCGGCATCGCGATGCACGTAGGCGCTGTAGCGCGAGCGCATCAGCGCTTCGGCATCGGGCGCGGGCGCGCCGGCGTGGTAGCGGCCGCAACAGTCGGCATACGACTGCGGCAGGCCGCAGGGGCAGCGCCCGGACGCTGCGGCGGTCACCACGGACTCAGCGCCGCGCGCCGCCGACTTCGATGAAACGGAGGAATTCGGCGCGCGTGCGGGCGTCGTCGCGGAAGCTGCCGAGCATGGTCGAAGTGATCATGCTGACCCCGCGCTTGTGCACGCCGCGGGTGGTCATGCACTCGTGCGCGCCTTCCACCACCACGCCGACGCCCAGCGGCGAGAGCGCGCGCTGGATGCAGCCGGCGATCTGCGCGGTCATCTTCTCCTGCACCTGGAAGCGCCGGGCATAGGCCTCGACCACGCGCGCCAGCTTGCTGATGCCCACCACCCGGCCGCTGGGCAGGTAGCCGACATGCACCTTGCCGATGATCGGCGCCATATGGTGCTCGCAGTGGCTTTCGTATTCGATGTCGCGCAGCACGATCATCTCGTCGTAGCCGGCGACCTCCTCGAAGGTACGCGCCAGATACGCATCGGCATCGACCTCGTAACCGCTGAACCATTCGGTATAGGCCTCGACCACCCGGCGCGGGGTGTCGAGCAGGCCTTCGCGCGCCGGGTCCTCGCCCGACCAGCGCAACAGGGTCCGCACCGCTTCCTCGGCCTGGGCCCGGCCGACGCCGTGGCGGTGGTCGCTGTCGCTCATCTGCAATCCTTCGGCGGCATGCCGCAAAGACCGCCAGTCTACCGCGGCGGCACGCTCAGCCGGCCTGGTGCCGGGCATCGTCGCCCCGGCAATGCGACGCGGCCTCGGCACAGCGCCAGCCGTCGGCAACCGCGCCACGAGCCTCCACCCAGCCCAGGCGCGAGCCGCCCCGCGCACTGCACCAGTTGCGCGCCAATGCCGCTTCCACGTCCTCGAAGTGCTGCCCGCCGTGACGGACGAAACTGTCCAGGCCGTAGCGGTAGGCGGGCGCATAGTCGTCCCACACGCGGCCGGTCGAGTAGTACGGCGCCTGCCGGAAACTCACATGGAACGCCTGCAGGGCCGCATCCTGCGCGCCTGCCGCACCATCCTGGGCCTGCTGCCACTCCTGTCGGCGTGGCGCCGTCGACGGCAAGCCAGGGTCGCGCATCCGCATCATCTCGTCATCGTCTCCACACGCGTGGGGCGCGTGTCCTGCAGACCATCGGGCCTGCACCGGAACGATAGGCGCCGCCCCGGTTGGCAACAGGTGAAATCGCCGTGCCGCAGGCGCCGGCATCCAGCATGGATTCAGCGCGCCCAGCGCGCCTCGTCAAGCGCCAGGTCGATGCCGGCGGCACGCCTTCGCGTCGCCACGGACGCGGTCGCCTCGCGCTGTCCCTGCCCGGTCATGCCGGCACCGGCGCATTGCCGGCAATGACGCCCGCCTCGCGCAGCTCCTCCCAGAAGGCCGGCGGGATCGCGACCGTCATCGACGACGCATTGGCAGCGGCCTGCGCGGCATTGCGCGCGCCGGGCACGATCGCCGAGACCACGCCGGGTGCGTTGGCGAACTGCAGCGATGCGGTGCGCAGGTCGACACCATGGCTGGCGGCGATGCGCGCGGCGGTGGCGCGCTTGTCCCTGGCATCG
Source organism: Pseudomonadota bacterium (assembly GCA_023423235.1). Lineage (GTDB taxonomy): Bacteria > Pseudomonadota > Gammaproteobacteria > Xanthomonadales > Xanthomonadaceae > Luteimonas. Next base: position 753 of record JAFAFY010000294.1, on the reverse strand, counting down.
GCCGGCACCGGCTGCGCGCCGTAGAGGTAGCGGTCGCGGCCGGCGAGGAAGCCGGCCAGCAACGGTGAGCCCACGATCACCGAGATCTCCTTCGCGGCAAGCTTCGGGAAGGTGTCGTCGAGCGCGCGCTGGTGGTCGAGCAGCGAGTACTGGCAGGCCAGCAGGAAGAGGTCGGGGTCGGCCACCTCGATCGCGCGCAGCGCCGGGTCCGGCGTGTTGACGCCCATGCCCCAGGCCTTGATCAGGCCTTCCTCGCGCATCCTGGTCAGCTCCACGAACGCGCCGGTGCGTGCCTGCTCGAAATATTCGGTCCAGCGCTCGCCCATGTCGCCGTTGTCGGGCGAGAGATCGTGGACCAGCACGATGTCGATCGCATCGATGCCCAGACGCTGCAGGCTGTCCTCGACCGAGCGGCGGGTGCCGGCGGCGCTGTAGTCGTAGCGGTAGTCGAACGGCGAGGGATCCTTCCAGCCGGTCTCGGGCGGCGAGCGCGTGGCGGTCAGCAGGCGTCCGGTCTTGGTCGAGATCACGTAGTCCTCGCGCGGCTGCTGGGCAAGGAAATGTCCGAAGCGGCGCTCGCTCAGGCCCAGGCCGTACCAGGGCGAGGTATCGAACAGGCGCACGCCGGCATCCCAGGCCGCCTGCAGCGTGGCCTGGGCGTCGGCCTCGGTGACGGGCGCGAAATTGTTGCCCAACGGCGCGCCGCCCAGGCCCACGCGCGAGGCCGGACGGAAACGCGGGCCGCCCTGGGGG
>JAFAFY010000264.1 GCA_023423235.1 Pseudomonadota bacterium | reverse complement strand
CATTATGGCATAAAATTCCACATTTTTTTTATAATTTCTTTGAATTGACGTGAAAAGCATGTGCCGAGAATGGGCTATATAATGCGAACTTTGCAGAGAATTGGCAATGTTAAAAGATTACATTTTTTATCATTATATTGTAGGGCATCATTTTAAACCCAATTGGCTAAAACTGTTGATATCTTTTATGTAAAGGAAACGATGTAAAAAATTTTCAATGATGCGCAATGAATAAATTTGATGTTGGTAGAAAAAGCTGTGCGGTATCGTTTATTTTATATAATTAGCCTTATTTTATCGGTTAGCTAGCAGCCGCTTTTTTCCTGTACCTGAGCGATGTTTAAGAATACTGTTATTTAGAAATGTTTTAAAGCGGATCATTTAAGGAACAAAATAAGCCATTTTTAAACTTTTAATCTTATAAATATTTTATAAAACAATTGGATATGGATTTTGTGTTTTTTGCCTAAGTGTTTTTATTCCTTTGGTGTGTTATTGGGCATATTGGGTTTGGGCTAAATAAAAAGAATAGCGCCATGGTTTTTGATCAGGGATCTTTCTTGTATTTATATACCGTTATTGATTTGTCTAAATGAAAGGATACTTATAATCTAATATTTAGGAAGCAGGGCATAAATACTGATAATTCACGATGATAAACTTTTGTCTAAAGTTCAGCATTGAAGTGAATGACTATTTCTTTCAATTCTGTAGGCAAAATGCGTAATGAAGCTGCACATATGTACAAGCTTATAGTGGCAAAAGTTTTTGAAATAGATTGTAAAGTGAACAATCGTTAAATACAGCCTCAAGACGTGCCTTACACTTAAGCAAGAGATTGTTAGCCAAAAGTGAGCATGCTACTCCAATGATTTTTCGGAACTTATGTTATGCTCAAAACCTGATATGTTTTTATAGATAAAACTTGATAATATCGGGTTTTATGGGATAACAAAGCGCTGGCATGAAAATGTGTTAGCCGTCAAATGGATAATAAGAGAGAGCTTTATGAAAAAATGGTTCATATGCGGTATGGGTTTGGCTGTATCTGCGGTAGTTCTAAGCGGATGTAATACGTTGCAAACGGAGAGCGCAACAGCAGGTTTATTGATTTGCGAACCTAATGAATTATGTCCTGTGGTGACTGTGGCTTGGAATGAACAGTTGAAAGATACAGCCAGTATTTACGTGGCATTAAACAGTGCGAATAAAAATTATGACATTCAAAAAATTTCTCTAAGCAATGCTCAAAAAAATATTGAGTATGCTGCAGTGCAAAAAACTGAATATGATATATTTTTAGGCATGCATCGTTCAAAAAACAGCATAACTGTGCCTAGTAAAATTTTTACAGAATTGAATAGCGGTAAAAATATTTCTCTTACGGTTCATACTGATCAAGGTGCATTAAAACGTTATATCTATAAAGATGGCAAACAGTCTTTGCTGTATCAGCAACTAAAATCAATTGCTCAAAAATAAGCCGAATAGCAATATTGTTTTATAAGCTTTGGACTTGAATTCCTGTGATTTTTTATTATCTATTCTAAGCTTTATTGCGTTGTAACTAGGCTTTGAAAGCCTTAAACTGATTTTTAACTTAACACCCGTAGAATGATTGCAATGGTATTGGACAAAGACTTAATTGAAGAACAGCAGCTTTTGTGTGAAGAGTTTGACTCTGCATATCGCGCTGTAAAAGAGACGGATATCATTGCCATTGCTTTGCATACCTTAAATAAAGAACCGATTGTTGGCTTGCGTAAACTGCCAGATGAAAACAATGTTTCTTGGTTTATCTACGGCGGTGAATTGGATGGAGCTGAGGACTTCTTTGAATTAATCAGCGTTCAGGAATTAGCGAAAGAATTTCCTGAAGCACTGCCATACTTAGCTTTAGACACGGGTTACCGCTTTATGATTGACTCAGATGATTATGAAGATGTTTGGAAAGAGGGTGATGAGGCTTAATTTATGCATTCTCCGATGATGTATAAAATTTATGTCCTTATTTTCTCTGTGTTTATTGCATCTGTAATACATGCAAATGTGAATGAAGCGTTTACTCCACAACTGACTCAAGCTGAATATAATGCTCAGATACAAGCATATACTGAGCAAATTAATTCAACCAAAGCCATTCTGGATGACCCAGCCTCTACAGCAACTGGTCAGCAGCAAACTCAAGCTTTTTGTTTAAGATTGAATGCATATCGACAGATTTTAGAAATATCTCAGCAAAACTCAGCTCTTGAAATGGCCAATCTAATGCAAGTGGCTTCACAGCATTATTTACAACAACAGCAACAAAGTATGCAGTCGTCTGGACTAAACGAAAGTGCGTTTTGTTCGAGTCCTACAAAATAAATTGAGACGTAAACTTTTTCTTCTAAAACTTTTTGGATTCTATTCGGTGATAAATCTAACGTGGATAACCTTTACATGATTCATGATGTAGCATCCGCACACATTTACTCATATACGACATTCTTTTCGAGTAAGATAATCAAATGATTTAAGCACTTTGAATTTTTATCGATTTCCTTTCAGTATGAGTGATGGATAAATAGACAAATATTGCGAGTATGATAAGATGATTGAACACATTATTTTTGATGTTTGAGGAGTTGTTTCCATGACAGCTTATACTTCAGTAATGAAAGCAAGCCAATATGAGGACGATATGATCCCGAGCCTTGCTATCCATGCATTTCGCCATGCTTTTGAACAAGCAAGTGCTTCATCCACTGTGGTTTATGTA
>JAFAFY010000254.1 GCA_023423235.1 Pseudomonadota bacterium | reverse complement strand
ACAGCATGCCGGTCAGAGCCGCAGCGGCATCACGACGTGGCGGCTGCGCTCATCCGCGGCCTCGCGCACCAGCGCCGAGGAATTGGCATCACGCAGCTTCAGGATCACCTGCTCGCCGCGCAGCGCGGTCAGCGCGTCCAGCAGATAGTTGACGTTGAAGCCCACCGCCAGGTCGTCGACCTTGGTTTCGGCCTCGACTTCCTCCTGCGCCTCTTCCTGCTCGGGATTGTGGGCGTTGATCTTCACCGTGCCCGGCGAGACTTCCAGGCGCACGCCGCGATACTTCTCGTTGGAGAGGATCGCTACGCGCTGCAACGCCGCGCGCAGGACCTCACGGTCGATCTTGACCTCGCGGTCGGCACCGATCGGGATCACCGCCTCGTAATCGGGGAAGCGGCCATCGATCAGCTTGCTGGTGAAGGTGACATCGTCGCGCTTGACCCGCAGGTGGTTGCGGCCCAGCTCCAGCTCCAGGGTCTTGTCGCCGCCCTCGAGCAGGCGCTGCAGCTCGGTCACGCCCTTGCGCGGCAGGATGATCTGGCGCTTGGACTGCACCGCGTCTTCCAGCGTGGTCTCGCACAGCGCCAGGCGGTGGCCGTCGGTAGCCACGCAGCGCAGGCGGGTGTCGCCAAGGTCGAACAGCAGGCCGTTGAGGTAGTAGCGCACGTCCTGCTGGGCCATCGCGAACGCGGTGCGCTCGATCAGCTCCTTGAGCGCGGCTTCCGGCACCGCGATGCGCTCGGTTGCCTCGACCTCGTCGACCGAGGGGAAATCGCCTGCCGACAGGGTGGCCAGGGTGAAGCGGCTGCGCCCGGCCTGCACGGTGACCTTGTCGCCCGACTGCGAGATCACCACCTTGCTGCCATCGGGCAGGGCACGAACGATGTCGAACAGCTTGCGTGCCGGGATCGTGGTTTCGCCGTCCTGGGCATCGTCGACCGCGCGCCGCGAGACCATCTCCACTTCCAGGTCGGTACCGGTCAGCGACAGCTGGCCATCGCGCACCTGGACCAGCAGGTTGGCCAGGACGGGCAGGGTCTGCCGGCGCTCGACGACATTGACGACCTGGGCCAGCGGCTTGAGCAGAGTTTCGCGTTGCAGACTGAAACGCATGTCGGTGTTATCCCCTTGTCCCGAGCTTTTATAAGAAAGGAATAAATCTAAAAAAGGTGGAGCTGGAAGGCGCCGAAACCGGGTGATATCTGCCCCAACCACATGATTATCAAAGCTTTTTTCGAATCACAACCCGGTGGACAACTGTGCCGGGCCGGGATCTTGAACCTGTGGACAACCTCGGCCGCGCAAAACCATCCACAGCTTCTCCACCCCTTGCGACGGTCCTGCCCACACCCGGTTTTCCCCAGCTTACTCGCTGAGCTTGCGGATCAGCTTGTCCCAGTCCTCGCGCAGCTTGCCGTCGCTTTCGATCAGGCTGCGGATCTGCCGGCAGGCGTGCAGCACCGTCGTATGGTCGCGACCGGCAAAGGCCTCGCCGATTTCTGGCAGGCTGTGTTCGGTCAGCTCCTTGGACAGCGCCATCGCCACCTGCCTTGGACGCGCCAGCGAACGGGTGCGCCGTTTCGACAGCAAATCCTTGATCTGCAAGCCATAGTAGTCTGCCACGACCTTCTGGATGTTGGCGATGCTGATGGCCTGCTGCTGGGCCCTGAGCAGGTCGCGCAGGGTCTCCTGGGCGAACTCGACGGTGATCGCCCGGCCCATGAAGTTGGCCCGCGCGGCCAGGGTGTTGAGCGCGCCCTCGAGGTCGCGCACGTTCGAGTGCATCTTCTTGGCCAGCAGGAAGGCCACGTCGTCGGGCACCTGGGTGCCGCGCTCGCGCGCCTTGGCCAGCACGATCGCCGCGCGGGTTTCGAAGTCCGGCGGGTCGATCGCCACCGACAGGCCCCAGGCCAGCCGCGATTTCAGGCGCGGCTCCAGCCCCTCGACCTCGCGCGGGTAGCGGTCGCAGGTCATGATGATCTGCTGCTTGCTGTCGAACAGCGTGTTGAAGGTGTGGAAGAACTCTTCCTGGGTGCGGTCCTTGCCGGCGAAGAACTGGATGTCGTCGATCAGCAGGGCATCGATCTGGCGGAACTGACGCTTGAACTGGTCGGACGTGCGCTCCTGGATCGAGCGGAAGAAGGCGCTGTAGAACTCCTCAGAGCGCAGGTACAGGATGCGCGCGCGCGGGTTGATCCGGCGCATCTCGTTGCCGGCGGCGAACATCAGGTGGGTCTTGCCCAGGCCCGTGCCGCCGTAGAGCAGCAGCGGGTTGTGTGCGCGTTCGCCGGGATTGAGCGCGGCCTGCCAGGCGGCGGCGCGGCCCATCTGGTTGCTGCGGCCCTCGACGAAATTGTCGAAGGTGTAGTGGTTGTCGAGGTTGCCGGCGAAGGCTTCCATCGGTGCCGCGGCGGCCGCGCGGCCGCTGTCGCCGGCACCGGTGGCCGTCGTGGGCGGCGCTGGCGCGCGCGGCAGGGAGCCGACCTGCAGGCTGACATCGTCGATGCCGCTGAAGTGCTCCAGCAGCTCGCGGATGCGCGGCAGGTAGCGCGCCTGCACCTCGTCGCGGACGAAGGCGTTGGGGGCATACAGTACGGTGGTCTGCGCGGTCGCCTGCGCCTGCAACGGCTTGAGCCAGGTGTGGACATCCTCGGCCGGAAACTCGGCTTCGAGGCGTTGGAGGCAGCGGGGCCAGGCATCCATCATTGGTACGGGATTCGACAAAGCGGGCAGCGCCACGCGCAGGCGCGGCGACGGTGCCGGGAGAAGAGCAGGCAGACTATCACCTGCCCGCGCACGGGCGCATCCCGCGCTGCGGCCGGTCCGGCCCCGGCTTGACCGGGCCCGGGACGCGCCGCTAGAATTTCCGGTTCCTTATCTGTCGCGTCGCCCCGAAAGGCTTCTCCATGGCTACCAAGCGCACCTACCAGCCCAGCAACCTCAAGCGCAAGCGCGACCACGGCTTCCGTGCCCGCATGGCGACGGCCGATGGCCGCAAGATCCTCGCGCGCCGCCGCGCCAAGGGCCGCAAGGTCCTCTCGGCCTGAGTCCCGTCGCCGTGGGTGAGCCTGCTCGCCCACCGGCCCGTTGTCCCGATCCGATGACCGCCGCCCGTTTTCCGCGGGATGCGCGGGTCCGTGCGCGCGCGGAATTCGACCGCGTCTTCGCCGATGCCAGACGCACGGCCACGCCGCTGCTGGCGCTGCACCTGCTGCGCGAACCCGGGCCGCCGAAGCTCGGCCTGGCGGTATCGCGCAAGGTCGACAAGCGCGCGGTCGGCCGCAACCGCATCAAGCGCCTGCTGCGCGAGCAGTTCCGATGCCTGCGCCCACAATTGGCGCCGGGCAGCTATGTCGTGGTGGCCCGTCCGGCCGCCGCCGCCGCTGATGCGGCTGCAATCCACGCTGCCTTCTCGGCCGCGCTGCGCCGCGCCGGCGCATTGCCGCCCGTAGCCGCGACCGGCACAATGCCGGCCGCCTCGCTTCCTCCATCCCCGCCGGCATCCGCCGGCGCATGAGCATGCCCGCCCGATGAACCAGACCCGTACTTTCCTGATCCTCGCCTGGCTGATGGTCGCCGTGTTGCTGTGGATGGAGTGGGGCAAGGAAAAGGCCGCGCCCGCGCCTGCGCCGGTGGCGGCAGTCTCCCAGTCGGGTGGCCAGGGCGCGACCGTGCCCTCGGCAGCGGGTGCCGGCGCCGGCGGGACGGTCCCCACTGCACCGGCCGCGCCGACTGCGGCGATTCCCGGCGCGACCCCAAGCGAGGTCGCCGCCAGCCCGCAGGCCAACCGCCAGGTCGTGGTGCAGTCCGATGTGCTGCGGATCGTCGTCGACAGCGGCAATGTCGTCCAGGCCGACCTGCTGGGCTATCCGCAGACGCGCGACGCGGGCAGTGCCCCGGTGCGCCTGCTCGATACCGACCCGGCCAATTTCTATGCGGCCCAGAGCGGCTGGGTCAGCAGCGGCAACGACGCGCCCTCGCACGAGACCGGCTTCGCGCCCGAGGGGACGCAGACCAGCTACGCGCTGGCCGACGGCCAGAACAGCCTGACTGTGCCGTTCGTGTGGACCGACGGCCGCGGCGTGACCATCCGCCGCAACATCGTGCTCACCCGCGGCAGCTATGCGGTCGAGGTGCGCGACGAGGTGGTCAACGCCAGCAACGCGCCGTGGCAGGGCTTCGTCTACCGCCAGCTGACCCGGACCGCGCCCGAGATCAAGCGCAACATGACCAACCCCGAGTCGTTCAGCCTGCTCGGCGCGACCTGGTTCGGCAGCGACATCGGCTACGGCCGCCGCCAGCTGGCGGACTTCGAGGACGATGGTCCGCTCAATGCCAGCGACCGCCAGGCGTGGATCGCGATGATGCAGCACCACTTCTTCAGCGCCTGGGTGCCGCAGCCCGACGAGGTCAGCACGATGTCGCTGCAGGTCGACCGCAGCGCCGGCGTGCCGCGTTACCTGATCCGCGAACTCGGCCCGGCGCTCGGCGTGGCCCCCGGCCAGCAGGCCACCAGCAGCGCGCGCCTGTGGGTCGGCCCCAAGCAGGTCGACCTGATCCGCGCCGAAGGCGTGCGCGGCCTCGACCGCGTGGTCGACTACAGCCGCTTCTCGCTGTTCGCGATGCTCGGCGAAGGCCTGTTCTGGATCCTCGCCAAGCTGCACGGGCTGCTGGGCAACTGGGGCTGGTCGATCATCGGCCTGGTGCTGCTGGTCAAGCTGGCGCTGTATCCGCTGTCGGTCGCCCAGTACAAGTCGATGGCCAAGATGCGCAAGTTCCAGCCGCGCATCGCCCAGCTCAAGGAGCGCTACGGCGACGACAAGCAGAAGTTCCAGATGGCGATGATGGAGCTCTACAAGAAGGAGAAGATCAACCCCGTCGGCGGCTGCCTGCCGGTGCTGCTGCAGATGCCGGTGTTCTTCGCCCTGTACTGGGTGCTGCTGGAATCGGTGGAGCTGCGCCACGCGCCGTGGATGCTGTGGATCCAGGACCTGACCGCGCGCGATCCCTACTTCATCCTGCCGGTGCTCAACATCGCCATCATGTGGGCCACCCAGAAGCTGACGCCGATGGTCGGCATGGACCCGATGCAGCAGAAGATCATGCAGCTGATGCCGGTGATCTTCGGCGTGATCATGGTGTTCTTCCCCTCGGGCCTGGTGCTGTACTGGGTCACCAACGGCGGCCTGGGCCTGCTGCAGCAGTGGTGGATGATCAAGCGCTACAGCGAGGCGCCGGCCAAGGCCTGACGCCGTTCCCGCAGGGGGCCGCCCGCCGCCGGTTTTGCGCAAGCCCGCCATCCGGCGGGCTTGTGCGTTCTGCGAGAATCGCCCGATGACCTCACGTCTGCACGACCGCCCGCACGACCGCGACACCATCGCCGCGATCGCAACGCCCGCCGGCGCCGGCGGGGTCGGCATCGTGCGGCTGTCGGGCCCGGAGGCGATGCGCATCGCCCATGCGGTCTGCGGGCGCAGGCTGCGCGCGCGGCATGCGCATCACGTGCGTTTCCGCGGCAGCGACGGCGCGGTGCTCGACGACGGCATCGCGCTCGCGTTCGAAGCCCCGGCGAGTTACACCGGCGAGGACGTGGTGGAACTGCAGGCGCATGGCAGCCCGGTGGTGCTGCGGCAACTGCTCGAATGCGCCTGCGCGCTGGGCGCGCGTCCGGCCCGGCCCGGCGAGTTCAGCGAACGGGCGTTCCTCAACGGCCGCCTCGACCTGACCCAGGCCGAGGCCGTGGCGGACCTGATCGCGGCAGGTGACGTGCATGCCGCGCGCGCTGCGCGGCGTTCGCTCGACGGCGCGTTCTCCGCGCGCGTGGATGCCATCGCCCAGGCGCTGCTGGCCTTGCGCGTGCACGTCGAGGCGATGATCGATTTTTCCGACGAGCCCATCGATGTGCTTGGCGGCGACATCGTCGCTGCGCGCATCGATGCCATCGCCGCGCAGCTCGACACCTTGCTGGCAGAGGCCGAGCAGGGCCGCAAGCTGCGCGATGGCGTGCACGCGGTGATCGTCGGCCCGCCGAACGCAGGCAAGAGTTCGCTGTTGAACGCGTTGGCCGGCAGCGACCGCGCGATCGTCACCGAGATCGCCGGCACCACCCGCGACCTGCTGCAGGAAACCGTGCGCATCGACGGCATCGAGCTCACCCTGGTCGATACCGCCGGCCTGCGCGAGGCCGGGGATGCGATCGAACACGAGGGCATGCGTCGCGCCCGCGACGAGCTCACCCGCGCCGACCTGGCGCTGTTGGTGCTGGATGCGCGCGATCCCGACGCGGGGCTGGACGCGGTCGCCGACGCGCTGGCCGGCGTGCCGACGGTGCTGCAGATCCACAACAAGACCGATCTGCTGCCCGCCGGCCAGGCGCCGGATGCGGCAACACGCTCCGCTGATTTGCTGCCGGTGTCGGCGCGCACCGGCGCCGGCCTCGACGCACTGCGTGCCGCACTGCGTGCCCATGCCGGTGGCACCACGCCGGCAGGGGAGGGGGCGTTCACCGCGCGCGCGCGCCACATCGACGGCCTGCGCCGTGTCCGGGACGCCGTGCAGGCGGCGCAGGCCACCCTGCACGCCGAGGCGTTGGAACTGACCGCCGAAGCCCTGCGCGAGGCGCACGACGCGACCGGCGAGATCACCGGCCGGGTGCTGCCCGACGACCTGCTGGGGCACATCTTCTCGAGCTTCTGCATCGGCAAGTAGGCGGCGGTCTGGTCCTGAGTGGTCCTCTGCCGATGCAGCGCTTCGTCCGCCCGATGTTTCGCGCACGTGGGATGGACAGGGGCGCAGGCGCGCGTGCCCGGACACAGCCCGCCGGATGCCGCGAAAAATGCATAATCGGTCACAGAAATCCGTTCAGGGTTTCGAAATCGCGCGGGCGGGTGCGACCCTGTCGCGTGGTCCGCGGTTGACAAATCGTCGCCGCTGCCGCGTTCTGTACGCTCGTTTCTGCACGCATCCTTTGGGGAAAGATGATGTCTTCAACGAAATTGACGCCCGTGCGGCAGCCTTGGCTGCGCCTGGCTGCCGGCGCTGGCCTGGCCTTTGCGATGGTCGCCTGCGGCAAGTCCGACGATGCCAGCACCACGCCCGCGCCGGCGACGCCGGCCGCGGTCCAGGCCGAGGCCGTGGAGCAGGCTGCCAAGGCCCAGGAGGCCGCCGACGCTTCGATCGCCGCGCTCTCGGTCGAGCAGCTGCGCGAGGAGGCCAGCAAGGCCTACCAGGAGAGCCGGCTGTACTCGCCGGTCGGCGAAAGCGCGATGGAGTACTACCTGGCGCTGCGCGAGAAGCAGGCAGGCGACGCCGCAGCGTCGAGCGCGTTGATCGACCTGCTGCCGCTGACCGTGATCGCCACCGAGCAGAGCCGTGACCGCGAGGACTTTGCCGAAGCCCGCCGGTTGCTGGGCCTGATCGAACGCGCCGATCCGGCGCATCCGGCGCTCGAGCGCCTGGGCACCAGCATCACCGCGGCCGAGGAGCAGGCGGCGCGTCGCGTCGCACAGCAGCAGGTGACCGCAGAACAGGAAGCCCAGCGCCAGCAGCAGTTGCAGGCCGAA
>JAFAFY010000210.1 GCA_023423235.1 Pseudomonadota bacterium | reverse complement strand
CGCCTGTACGAAGCCCGCACCCGCCTGCACGCCCGGCAATGCCTCATGCAGCACCGCGCCGTCGGGCAACACGACGTTGTACATGCCGGTGGCCAGCACGATGAAGGCGGTCGCGGTGCAGATCAGCGTGGTGTCGAAGTAGATCGCCCAGGCCTGCACGTAGCCCTGCTTGGCCGGGTGCGAGACCTCGGCCGCAGCCGCCGCGTGCGGACCGGTGCCCTGCCCGGCCTCGTTGGCGTAGATGCCGCGCTTGACGCCCCACTCGATCGCCAGGCCCAGCATGGCGCCGAAACCGGCATGCAGGCCGAACGCGCTCTCGAAGATGATGCGGAACATGGTCGGCAGGAAGTCGATGTTCAGAGCCATGACGACGACGGCCGTCAGGATGTAGGCGATGGCCATGAACGGCACCACGACCTCGGCCACCAGCGCGATGCGCTTGAGTCCGCCGAAGATGATCGCCGCCAGCAGCAGGCCGACGCCGATGCCGATCGCCAGCTTGAATGCGAACGTCGCCTCCATGCCCATCCACTGGCCCGACATGTCCGGGCAGAGGGTCGTGCTGGCGCAGAAATTGACGGCGCCATCGGCAATGGCATTGGCCTGCACGCCAGGCATCAGGAAGCCCGCCGCAGCGATCGTCGCCAGTGCGAACGCCCACGCATACCACTTCAGCCCGAGCCCCTTCTCGATGTAGTAGGCCGGGCCGCCACGGTAGCGGCCTTCGTTGTCCTTTTCCTTGTAGATCTGCGCCAGGCAGCATTCGATGTAGGAGGTGGAGGCGCCGAGGAAACCCATCACCCACATCCAGAACACCGCGCCCGGCCCGCCGAAGGCGATGGCGGTGGCGACGCCGGCGATGTTGCCGATGCCGATGCGCCCGGACATCGACAGCGCCAGCGCCTGGAACGAGGACACGCCCGCATCGGAACTGTGGCCGCTGAAGGTCAGGCGGGTCATCTCGATGAAGCCGCGCACCTGCATGAAACGCGTGCGCAGCGAGAACCACAGGCCCGCGCCCAGGCACAGCGCGATCAGCGCCTTGCTCCAGATCAGGCCGTTGACGGCGGTGAGGAACTGGTCCATCGGGCGGGCTCCGCGTTGTCGTTGGAAAATGCGCGAAGGCCGCGCGAACGCTCGATTCTGCACGAAAGCGGCGCCCCTGCGCAGCCCACGCGCCGCTTGCACCGCTAGACCGGCAGGTCCCGCAGCAGGCCGAACAGGCGCAGATCGTGCAGTCCGTCGGGCTTGCGCAGCGCCTGGCGCAGCCGGCCTTCCTCGACGAACCCGTTGTACTGGAGCACCCGTGCCGAGGCGGGATTGCTGTCGAGCACATTGGCCTGCAGCCGCGAGAGCGACAGCGCATCCATCACCCAGGGCACATAGCGGGCGACGACCCGGCGCATGACCCCGCGGTTCCACAGCGCCTGGCCCAGCCAGTAGCCGAGCTCGGCGCTGTGCGCGCGCTCGCCCGCGCCCGTGCGCACGCCGATGCCGCCGCAGGCCTGGCCGTCGATCTCGATTGCCAGCACCGGGTCGGACAGGTCGACCACCTCGCCGGCCAGGAACGCCTCGCCATCGGCACGGGTGTAGGGATGCGGGAAGCGGTCGCTGAGGCCGCGCACCACGGCGGCGTCATCGGCATGCCGCAGCAGGGCGTCGAGATCGCTGCCACGCCAGCGGCGCAGCACGAAGCCGTCGCCGTCGAGGCGGACGTTGTCCCAGCGTGCCGTTGTCATGTGATGTTCCGCGAAAGACCGGTCCCCTTGCTATCACGGATTCCCGCAGCGCGCGTGGTTTGCGGCCCAGGGGGCATGCACGCGTCGTCCAGTGCCACGCGCACCGGTCCGCGGCCGGTACGCGCGAGCAGCGGTCAGGCGTGTCCGCCGACCGCGGGCGTCGCCGCCTCCAGCCGTTCCAGCTCGCGCGCCAATGCCTCCGGCGAGCGGGTGAACGGCGCCAGCAGCGCATAGAACGCCGGCACCACGAACAGCGACAGCAGGGTGGAGAACGCAACACCGAAGATCACCACCACGCCGATCGTGGCACGGCTCGCCGAGCCGGGACCGCCGGCAACCACCAGTGGGATCGCACCCATGATGGTCGCCGCCGAGGTCATCAGGATCGGGCGCAGGCGCACCGCCGAAGCTTCGGCGATCGCCTCGCGCACGCTGCGGCCCTCGTCGCGCAACTGGTTGGCGAACTCCACGATCAGGATGCCGTTCTTGGCCGCCAGGCCGATCAGCATGACGATGCCGATCTGGCTGAAGAGATTGAGCGTGCCGCCGGTGGCCCACAGCCCCAGCAACGCGCCCAGCACCGCCAGCGGCACGGTGAGCATGATCACCAGCGGATGCACGAAGCTCTCGAACTGCGCCGCCAGCACCAGGTAGACGATCAACAGCGCCATCGCGAAGGTCAGCAGCACCGCGCCACCAGCCTCCTGGAACTCGCGGCTTTCGCCCTTCCAGTCGATCTGCGCGTAGTCGGGCAGTTCCTCGGCGGCGACCTGCCGGGTCCATTCCAGTGCCTCGCCCATGCTATAGCCGGGCGCCAGGCCCGCGCTGATGGTGATCGCGCGCAGGCGGTTGAAGCGGTTGAAGCTGCCCGGCTCGGCGATCTCGCTCAAGGTGACCAGGTTCGACAGCGGCACCAGCGCATCGCCATGGCCGCGTACGAAGGTGTCGGCCAGATCGCCTGGCGCCATGCGGCGTTCGCGCCCGGCCTGCAGGATCACGTCGTACTCCTCGCCGTTGTCGACGAAGGTGGTGACCTGGCGCGAGCCCATCATCGTCTCCAGCGTGCGGCCGATCTCCTGCACCGAGACGCCGAGGTCGGCGGCGCGCGCGCGGTCGATGTCCACGCGCATCTGCGGCCGGGTTTCCTTGTAGTCCGAATCCGGGTCCTGGATGCCGGGGTTCTCGCGCATGCGCGCGAGCATGCGGTCGCGCCATTGCGCGATTTCGGCGTAGTCCGGCCCGCCCAGCACCAACTGGTAGCGCTGGCCGCGGCTGCCGACCAGGCCGCCGGGCACGTTGGCGCGCGCCTGCACGCCGGGCAGCCTGGCGAACTCGGCGCGCAGCTGCTCGACCACGTCGCTGGTGCTGGTGTCGCGGTCGCGCCAGTCGTGCAGGAACACGATGACCTGCCCGGTGTGCATGTCCTCGCTGCCGCCCCAGCCACGCGGCACGCGCGAGTTGGCACGCTCGATCGGACGGTCGTCGCCGACGTAGCGCGAGAAGATCTCCTCGACCTGCTGCATCTGGCCCACGGTGTAGTCGTAGCCCGCGCCCTCCGGGCCGTCGACGCCGACAAAGAAACGGCCGCGGTCCTCGGCCGGCGACAGCTCGCTGGGCACCCGCCAGAACAGCAGCACCGCGGCCACGGCGCAAGCCGCCATCGCAGCCAGCAGCACCAGCAGCAGGCGCGTGCGCGGCAGCGCCACCAGACCGTCGATGCGCCGGCCATAGCCGGTACTGAGCCGGCCGAGCTGGCGGTTCATCCAGGCATTGAGCCCGCGTTGCTGGCCATGCGGGCGCACCAGCTTGGAGCACATCATCGGCGTGAGGGTCAGGGCGATGAACGCCGACAGTGCCACCGCGCCCGCCAGCGCCACCGACAGCTCGCGGAACAGGCGGCCCGAATTGCCTTCCATGAAGCCGACCGGCAGGAACACCGCCACCAGCACCGCGGTCGTCGCGATGACCGCGAACGCCACCTGCGCGGTGCCGCGGCGCGCGGCGACCAGCGGCGGCTCGCCCAGGTCGGCGCGGCGCTGCACGTTCTCCAGCACGATGATCGCGTCGTCCACCACCAGGCCGATGCACAGCACCAGGGCCAGCAAGGTCAGCAGGTTGATCGAGAACCCGAACGCATACAGCGCGATGAACGCCGCCACCAGGCACACCGGCACCGTGACCGCAGGGATCAGCGCCGCGCGCAGGCTGCCCAGGAACAGCCAGATGACGATGAACACCAGCGCCATCGCCTCCAGCAGGGTCCAGTAGACGCGGGTGATCGCCGCATCGATGAACACCGTGTTGTCGGCGGCGACGAAGATCTCGGTACCTTCCGGCAGGGTCTGCTGGATGCGTTCGGCCTCGGCGCGCGCCGCGGTCGCCACGTCCAGTGCGTTGGCGATCGAGGTGCGCACGATGCCCAGGCCCACGTTGGGCACCGAGTTGCTGCGCATGTACGAGCGCCGTTCCTCGACGCCCAGCTCGACGCTGGCGACATCGCCCATGCGGATGACATAGCCGTTGTCGTCGCGGCGGATCGGGATCTGCGCGAACTGCTCCGGCTCGCGGAAGCCACGTTCCACGCGCAGGGTGAAGTCGCGGTCCTGCGATTCGATGCGTCCGGCCGGCAGCTCGACGTTCTGTGCGCGCAGCGCGCTCTCGATCTCGTTGGCGGTGACGTTGCGCGCGGCCATCGCGTCGCGGTCCAGCCAGATCCGCATGGCATAGCGCTGGGCGCCGCTGAGCTGCACCCGGGCCACGCCGTCGAGCGAGGAGAAGCGGTCGACGACGTAGCGGTCGGCGTAGTCGCTCAGCTCCATCGTGTCCATCGTGGTGGAGCGCATGTTCAGCCACATGATCGCGTCGGCGTCGGCCTCGACCTTGGAGATCTCCGGCGGGTCGGCCTCGATCGGCATGCGGTCGGCGACGCGGCTGATCGCATCGCGCACGTCGTTGGCGGCGGCCTCGATGTCGCGGCTGAGGTTGAACTCGATGGTCACGTCGGAGCGGCCGTTGCGGCTGCGCGACTCGATGGTGCGGATGCCCTCGATGCCGGCCAGCGCGTCCTCAAGGATCTGGGTGATGCGGGTTTCCACCACCGCCGCCGAGGCGCCGGGGTAGCTGACGTCGACCGAGACGATCGGCGGGTCGATGTTGGGCAGCTCGCGCAGGGTCAGGCGGGTGAAGGCCATGATGCCCAGCACCACCAGCAGCAGGCTCACGACCACCGCGAACACCGGCCGCCGGATCGAGATGTCCGACAGTTTCATTCGCTGGGTCCGTCACCGGCGGGCGCGTCGGCC
This sequence comes from Pseudomonadota bacterium, assembly GCA_023423235.1. Lineage (GTDB taxonomy): Bacteria > Pseudomonadota > Gammaproteobacteria > Xanthomonadales > Xanthomonadaceae > Luteimonas. The sequence continues at coordinate 5,383 of JAFAFY010000210.1, read as the reverse complement.
TCGGGATCGGCGGCCTGCGCCTTGGCCTGGGCCACCGTGCCCTCGGTGATGGTCATGCCCGGGCGCAACTTGCCGGTGCCATCGACGACGATGCGCTCGCCCGGCGCCAGCCCCTCGACCACCTCGACCAGGCCGTCCTCGCGCACGCCGACGGTGATCGGCGCCTGGCTGACGCTGTCGTCCTCGGCGACGCGATAGACGAAGGTGTCGCGGCCGACCTGGATCACCGCGATCTCCGGGACCATCAGCGCCTGCCGCGCACGCTGCTGCAGTTGCACCTGGACCAGCATGCCCGGATGCAGGCGGCGGTCGGGATTGGCGAAGCTGCCGCGCACCGTCACCGCGCGCGAGGCCGGGTCGATACGGGTATCGACGGTCTGCACCGTGCCCGCGAAGGTCTGGCCCGGCCAGGCCGCGCTGCGGCCGGCCAGCGGCTGGCCCGGCGCGACCCGCGCCAGGCGGGTTTCGGGTACGGGGAAATCGACGTAGACCGAACCGATGTCGTCGAGCGTGGCGATCGGCGTGCCCGGGGTCACCAGCGCGCCGGGACTGACCTGGCGGATGCCCAGCACGCCGGCGAACGGCGCGCGGATGCGGCGGTCGCCGATGTTGGCGCGCATCTCGGCAACCCGCGCCCGGGTGCTGTCGCGGGTCGCGCGCAGGGTGTCGACCGAGGCGCGGGCGATCAGCTGCTGCGCGGCCAGTTCCTGACCCCGCCGGTACTGCTGTTCGGCATCCGTGGCGGCGGCTTCGGCCGCCTGCAGCGTCGCCTGCTGCTGGTTGCCCGACAGCGTGACCAGCACCGCGCCTGCCGCGACCGCGTCGCCGCTGTCGAAGTGCACCCGCTCCACGGTCTCGCTGACCTTGGCGGTCACGGTGATCGACTCGCGCGCATTCACGGTACCGAGCGCGGCGATGGTGTCGTGCCACTCGCGCGGCGCGACGACGGTGGTGGTCACCGGTACCGGCGCATTCGCCCCGCCGGCGGGACCGGCCGGCGCGTCGCTGCCGCAGGCCGACAGCAGCCCCAGCACGCCAAAGGCGGCGCAGAGGCGGAGACGGCGGAACCGATGAACGGGCGGCGGCGGCAAATGGGGCGGCGGCGTGGACAAGAGAAGCCTGGCTGCAGTCGAAAAAACCGCCCGATAGTACCTGCCCGGCGGTGATGCCACGTGTGCCATCAGCTGGATATGAAAAAACAGCGTTCCACGTCAACCGATAGTCCGCGCGTGCGTTTTGCCCCAGGCTGGACCACCGCGCGCTGCGCCCGCACCGAGGCATCCCATGGCCCTGTACGACAGCATCCTCCAGACCGTCGGCAACACCCCCATCGTGCGCCTGCACCGGGTGGCGCCGGCCAACGTCGAGCTCTACGCCAAGGTCGAATCCTTCAACCCCGGCGGCTCGGTCAAGGACCGGCTGGCACTGGCGATCATCCTCGACGCCGAGCAGCGCGGCCTGCTCAAACCCGGCGACACCGTGGTCGAGGCGACCTCGGGCAATACCGGCGTGGCGCTGGCGATGGTGTGCGCGGCGCGCGGCTACAGCTTCGTGGCGACGATGGTCGAGACCTTCTCGATCGAGCGCCGCAAGCTGATGCGCGCCTATGGCGCCAAGGTGATCCTGACCCCCGCCGCCGAGCGCGGCAGCGGCATGGTGCGCAAGGCGAAGGAACTGGCCGAGCAGCACGGCTGGTTCTGGGCCAGCCAGTTCAGCAACCCGGCCAACCCCGCCTATCACCGCAACACCACCGCGGCGGAGATCCTGCGCGATTTCGCCGGCCGCCGGCTCGACCATTTCGTCACCGGCTGGGGCACCGGCGGCACCCTGACCGGTGTCGGCGAGGTGCTGCGGGTCGCGCGCCCCGAGGTCCGGGTGACCGCCTGCGAGCCCGCCGGCGCCGCGCTGCTGCAGGGCAAGGACTGGTCGCCGCACAAGATCCAGGGCTGGACCCCGGATTTCGTGCCCGAGGTGCTGGACCGCAGCGTCGCCGCCGAGGTGCTCTCGGTCGAGGACAGCGACGCCATCGCCATCGCCCGCCGGCTGGCGGCCGAGGAAGGCCTCTTCGTCGGCATCTCGGCCGGCGCCACCGTGTCCGCGGCACTGGAAGTGGCAAAGCAGGCCCGCGACGGCGACGTCATCCTGGCGATGCTGCCCGATACCGGCGAGCGCTACTTCTCCACGCCGCTGTTCGCCGACGTCAATGAAGGCTCCGACGACGACTGGCTGGCTGGTTTGCCCTGAGCGGGTTGCACTGCCCTTCCCCCTCGGGGCTGTGTCGGACCGGATTGGACCGGAAGGACGCGTGGCGCCACGGCGTAATGCCTGCGGCGTCCCGGCCATGACTCAGATCAACCTTCGCTCAGAAATGCCCCGACAGCAGCGCCAGGCCCGCGCCCAGCGCCACCAGCAGCAAGACCCAGACGGCCCAGCCGAAGCGGCGGCTGTCGCCCTGCACCACGGTTTCGGTGCGCGCCTGCTGCAGCAGCGGCGAGGCATGCCGGGTCACCGCGGCTTCGGCCTCGGCCGCGCTGAGGTCGGGCCGGGCATCGCGCAGGCTGCGCGCGGCGTCGACCACGTTGCCGGTGGCGATGCGCGCGGCGACCGCGCTGGGCAGGGTGTCGCTGCCGCCGGGCGCGGCGCCTGGCGCCGGCCGGTAGGGATCATCGTCGACGAGGGTCGTGGCCGGGTCGCGCGCGATCCGCTCGACCGCAGCCTGCGCACTACGCGCATCCAGCCCCGGGTTGGCCTCGCGCAGGGCCTTGACTGCCTCCGCCGGCCGGCCACGGCGCAGGGCGTCGTGCACCGGCAGTGGCACGTGAAGCCGGTCGCTGGCAGTTGGATCCGGCATCGTCGGTCTCCTCGTCTGGCAGGTCCTGACAGCCTAACGGGGCGACGATGACGGCAGGGTCGTGCCCGAAGGGTGCGCGCCTTGCATGCGACACTCGCGCCATGCACCGCCTCGACGCCCGCCTGGCCGACATCACCCGCTGCCGGGTCGATGCCATCGTCAATGCCGCCAATCCCGCGCTGGCCGGCGGTGGCGGCGTGGACGGCGCGATCCACCGTGCCGCCGGCCCGGCACTGGCCGCGGCCTGCCGCGCGATCCCCGAGGTGCAGCCCGGCGTGCGCTGCCCGACCGGCGAGGCCCGCATCACGCCCGGCTTCGACCTGCCCGCACGCTTCGTGATCCACACCGTCGGCCCGGTCTGGGCTGGCGGCAGGAACGGCGAGGCGCAGCTGCTGGCGGCGTGCTACCGCAACAGCCTGCGGCTGGCGGCGGCGCATGGCCTGGCGACGATCGCGTTTCCGGCGATCAGTTGCGGCGTCTACGGCTATCCGGCCAACGACGCGGTTGCGGTGGCCGCCCGCACCGTGCGCGACGCGCTGGCGGAGATGGACGCGGCACTCTCGGTGCTGTTCTGCTGCCACGATGCCGGCATGCTGGCGCGCTACGAGGCGGCACTGGCCGCATGAGCCGATCCGCGCGCGACCTGCTGCTGTCGAACCTGCTGACCCTGGCGATGGCCTTGGCCTTCGACTGGCCGATCGGCTGGTTGCTGTGGCCATTCTGGATCCAGAGCGTGGTCATCGGCTGGTACGCGCGCAAGCGCATGCGCGCGCTGCGCGATTTCACCACCGAGGGCCTGCGCGCGAACGGCAGGCCGGTACCGGAAACCGAGGCCGGGAAGAACAGCACGGCGACGTTCTTCGCCCTGCACTACGGCGCCTTCCACCTTGTCTACCTGGTGTTCCTGTGCAAGGCGCATCTGCCCGACGGCTGGGGCGACCTGGCGATCCTGGCCGCGTGCGGCGTGTCGTTCGTGCTCTCGCAGCGCCGGACCTATGCCGCGCAGCACGCCGCCGACCTGCGCGGCCGGCCCAACCTCGGCGCGCTGATGTTCCTGCCCTACCTGCGGGTGGTGCCGATGCACGTCATGGTGATGGTGACCGACGGCTGGGCGGCGACGACGCCTGCGCTGCTGCTGGTCGTTGCACTGAAGACCGCATCGGATCTGCTGCTGGACCATGTGGACCGGCGCATCGCCGCGAACGGCGCTGCGCGCCTGGCAGCGCGGCGTGGTGAACGGCGCAGGTCAGCGAACGACCCGCCCGACCTACCGGGCCGCTGAACACACCGCGCCAAGGCTGCAGTACAGCGCGCCAGCGACGGCAATGCCGGCCGGCATCGCGGTCAGGCCGGCGTCGAAACCGGCTGGGCACGGCCGGCCGTGCTCCAGACCGCCGCGGGACCGGTGCGCCCGCGACGCGCCAGGCCGCGGGCGTGCGCCGCAGCGCCTTGGGCAGCGGATGTCCCGGCGCGGCGATTGCCGCAGCCATGCTTCCGGGCAGAACGCCGGCGGACCGCCGCTGGATCAGGCGCCGCGGCTCCACTTGCCCTGCGCCGCCAGGCCATTGGCCCGGGCACGCGCGAAGACCGTCTCCTGCGCCTTGCCGACGTTGTTGGCCAGGTCCTGCGACCACAGCTTCAGCGCCGCCGACTGCATCGCACGACCGTAGGAGAACGACAGCGGCCAAGGATTGGGGCCCATGCGGTTCATCGCGTCCAGGTGCGCGGTCGCGGCCTCGTCGCTCTGCCCGCCCGAGAGGAACACGATGCCCGGAAGGATCGCCGGCACCGACGACTTCAGGCACATCAGCGTGGCCTCGGCCACTTCCTCGACCTCGGCGGTCTCGCCGCTGTCCTTGCCCGGCAGCACCATCGACGCCTTGAGGATCGTGCCCTCCAGGGTGACGTTCTGGTTGTAGAGCGCGTCGAACAGCGCGCGCAAGGTGACCTCGGTGACCTCGTAGCAGGTCTCGATGTCGTGGTCGCCGTCCATCAGCACTTCCGGCTCGACCATCGGCACCAGGCCCTGCTCCTGGCACAGCGCGGCGTAGCGCGCCAGCGCGTGCGCATTGGCCTCGATGCAGGTGCCCGACGGCATGTCCTCGCCGATGTTGATGACCGCGCGCCACTTGGCGAAACGCGCGCCCAGCTTGTAGTACTCCTCCAGCCGCGCGCGCAGGCCGTCCAGGCCCTCGGTCACCAGCTCGCCCGGGAAACCGGCCAGCGCATGCGCGCCCTTGTCGACCTTGATGCCCGGAATGATCCCCTGCCCGGCCAGGTACTTGGCGAAGGGCACGCCGGCCCTGGTCGACTGGCGGATGGTCTCGTCGAACAGGATCGCGCCGCTGATGTGCTCCGACAGCTTCGGCGTGGTCAGCAGCAGCTCGCGGTAGGCGCGGCGGTTCTCTTCGTTGTTGGCGATGCCCACGCCCTCGAAACGCTTGGCGATGGTGGCCGTGGACTCGTCGATCGCGATGACGCCCTTGCCGGGCGCGACCATGGCCAGGGCGGTTTCGGCAAGCTGTTCGATGC
>JAFAFY010000107.1 GCA_023423235.1 Pseudomonadota bacterium | reverse complement strand
TCCTCGAACAGCCACTGGTCGCGCTCGCCGGTGGCCTCGTCCAGCAGGGTGACCGTCAGGCCGGGGCACAGCACGGCCTTGGCGCGCAGCAGGTGGCGCAGGGCGCGCACACTGAACTTCGGGCTGTCGAAGTACTTCGGATCGGCCCAGAAGCGCACGCGCGTGCCGGTGTTCTTCCTGCCGACCGTGCCGACGACTTCCAGCGGCGTGGCGCGATCGCCGTCGCGGAAGGTGATGCGGTGTTCCTGGCCGTCGCGCTTGATGTGCACTTCCACCAGCGTCGACAGCGCATTGACCACGCTCACGCCCACGCCGTGCAGGCCGCCGCTGAAGGTGTAGTTCTTGTTGCTGAATTTTCCGCCCGCGTGCAGGCGCGTCAGGATGAGCTCCACGCCCGGGATCTTTTCCTCGGGATGGATGTCGACCGGCATGCCGCGGCCATCGTCGGCCACCTCGCAGCTGCCGTCCTTGAACAGGGTGACGTCGATCTGCCGCCCGTGGCCGGCCAGGGCCTCGTCGACCGCGTTGTCGATGACTTCCTGCGCCAGGTGGTTGGGGCGCGTGGTGTCGGTGTACATGCCCGGGCGGCGCTTGACCGGATCCAGGCCGGAGAGGACTTCGATATCGGCGGCGTTGTAGCGGTTGTTCATGCGTTGCTGCTGCGGGGGAATCCACGAATGGTAAAGGAATTGTGCAGGCCGACGCCCGCTGGCCTCCGCGCCTGGACATGGCCCCAGCCCTTGCGGCAGCTGCATGTAAGCGGTTGCACGGATTGTTAGTGCCGTGTGGAGCCGGTGTAAGCAAGCTGTTGTTCAGTCTCGGGTCGGTTCGGACTGGCTAGGGTCGGGCCTGTCGATGAGACGGAGAGACGGATCCACTTGCCCTTGGCGTCATACCTACAACGCACAGCGACGCCACTGCTCCGTAGCCCATCAGTTTCCAACGATTCCTTTTCGACGGTTCCGCTTCACCCCTTGCTTCAACGCCAATCCTTGCTTCAACACCAACTGTTCCACTTCAAACCTTTTGGGAGAGTCACCATGAAGAATCGCAACGTGCTGTTCGCCGCCATCGTCGCCACCGCCTTCGCCGCCGCACCGGCCTTCGCCCAGGACCCCCAGGAGCAGGCCCGCGACGCCGCCGTCGCCGCGCAGCAGGCCGAGGAGGCCGCGCAGACCGCCGAGGCCGCTGCGCAGGCTGCCGAGCAGTCGGCCGACCAGGCCGCCGATGATGCCTACGCCGCCGACGCGGTGAACGAGGCCTACGACGCCGCCGAGGCGACCGATGCCGCTGCGCCGGTGGTGGAAGAGGAAGTGGAAGAAGAGGAAGTGACCGAGGAAGTGCCGGCCTGATCCGGCTGGCGCCGGGCTGATATCGCCCGGTTTCTCCCGCAACGCCCCGGCCACCGCGGCCGGGGCGTTGCCGTTTCCGGCGGCCCAGGCCCGTCGCGGCCCGTCAACCGTCCTCCGGCTCCAGGCGATTGCAGGGCGCTGTCGCTCCCGGGCGTCGACCGCGCGAGGGAGGTTTCCCACGCCGTCCCGGCAACCGTCGCCGCCAGCCTGTAGAATGGGGCTTTCCAGCGACCCGCTGTGCCCATGACTTCTCCCAAAAGCTCCGTCACTCCGCTCGTGTTCGTGACCGGCGGCGTGGTCTCTTCCCTCGGGAAGGGCATCGCCGCGGCCTCGCTCGCGGCCATCCTCGAAGCCCGCGGCCTGCGGGTGACGATGATGAAGCTCGATCCCTACATCAACGTCGATCCGGGCACGATGAGCCCGTTCCAGCACGGCGAGGTCTACGTGACCGACGACGGCGCGGAAACCGATCTCGATCTCGGCCACTACGAGCGCTTCATCAACGTGCGCCTGTCGGGCAAGAACTCGATCACCACCGGCAAGATCTACGAGAACGTGATCCGCAAGGAGCGCCGCGGCGACTACCTGGGCGCCACCGTGCAGGTGATCCCGCACATCACCGACGCGATCAAGCGCGCGATCGACGAGGCTACCCAGGGCTTCGACGTGGCGCTGGTGGAGGTCGGCGGCACCGTGGGCGACATCGAATCGCTGCCGTTCCTGGAGGCGATCCGCCAAATCCGCACCGACCGCGGCCCGGACAAGGCCATGTTCATGCACCTGACCCTGGTGCCGTACATCGCGGCGGCCGGCGAGCTCAAGACCAAGCCCACGCAGCATTCGGTCAAGGAACTGCGCTCCATCGGCATCCAGCCCGACGTGCTGCTGTGCCGCAGCGAACAGCCGCTGCCCGATGGCGAGCGGCGCAAGATCGCCTCGTTCACTAACGTCTCCGAGAAGGCGGTGATCTCCGCGATCGATCTCGACAACATCCACAAGATCCCGATGTGGCTGCATGCCCAGGGCCTGGACGAGATCGTCGTCGACCGCCTGCGGCTGGGGGAGAAGGCCACGCCCGAGGCCGACCTGTCGGAGTGGATCGACGTGGTCAACGCGGTCGAGCAGCCGATCGACGAGGTCACCCTGGCGGTGGTCGGCAAGTACGTCGACCACAAGGACGCCTACAAGTCGGTCGGCGAGGCGCTCAAGCACGGCGGCATCCGCCAGCGCACCCGCGTCCACCTGAAGTGGATCGAATCGCAGGACATCGAGCGCGACGGCGCCCAGGCCTGGCTTGGCGATGTCGACGGCGTGCTGGTGCCCGGCGGCTTCGGCGACCGCGGTTTCGAAGGCAAGGTGCTGACCGCGACCTACGCCCGTCAGCACCACCTGCCGTACTTCGGCATCTGCTACGGCATGCAGGCGGCGGTGGTCGACGTGGCCCGCAACCTGGCCGGCCTGGAAGGCGCCAACAGCACCGAGAACGACAAGCTCTCGCCGCATCCGGTGATCGGCCTGATCACCGAATGGCGCACCCAGAGCGGCGAGGTCGAGCGTCGCGACGAGAAGTCCGACCTTGGCGGCACCATGCGCCTGGGCCTGCAGGAACAGCGCCTCAAGCCGGGCACCCGCGCGCGGGCGCTGTACGGCAAGGACGTCGTCGGCGAGCGCCACCGCCACCGCTACGAGTTCAACAACCGCTACCGCACCCAGTTGGAAGACGCGGGGCTGGTGATCAGTGCCAAGTCGATGGACGACCTGCTGGTGGAGATGGTCGAGCTGCCCGACCATCCCTGGTTCATCGCCTGCCAGGCGCACCCCGAGTTCCTGTCCACGCCGCGCGGCGGCCACCCGCTGTTCG
>JAFAFY010000074.1 GCA_023423235.1 Pseudomonadota bacterium | reverse complement strand
CCACTTGCCCAGGAAGGTGTTCATGCGCATGCGGTGGTCGACCACTTCCGAAGGTGGCGGGAACATGCCGATGACATCCTGCCAGCGGCGGCCGACATAGCAGTGCGTCGCCTCCACCTGCCTGGCGTCGCGGTACACGCGCAAATAGGCGGACGGGTCGGGTTCGCCGGTGGCCGGGTCGAGCATGGTGTAGCTGAGCCGCAATTCGGTGGTGTATCGGTGCTGGGCCAGGATGTCCAGGCGCACCGGCAGCGCACCTTCCACTTCCGAAACATAGATGCCGGGGGCGAGGTCGCCGGGCCGGAACAGGCGGGTCAGGCTGACGTGGTTCTCGGCATACAGGGCCATCAACCAGCCGAAACGTCCCAGTGCGGGCAGTCGGGGGCGACGGGTCTGGACATTCACCATAGCCCCGATCCTACACGCTGGGCGATGAATGCCGCAGCCGTCGACGGCCGCATCGCATGCACGCCCTCCGCCGTGCGACCGGGCACGTTCAGTACATCACCCGCTCGATGCCCAGGGTCGACATGACCTTGCTGGAGATCTCCTCGATCGAGGTGTTGGTGGTGCTCAGTACCGGGATGCGCTCGGCGCGGAACAGCGCCTCGGCGGCGCCGACCTCGCGGCGGCAGGTCTCGAGCTGCGCATAGCGCGAGTTGGGGCGGCGTTCCTGGCGGATCTGGGCCAGCCGGTCGGGGTCGATCGTCAGCCCGAACAGCTTCCTGCGATGCGCCTTCAGGCGTGCCGGCAGGCGGTCGTGTTCCAGGTCCTCGTCGGTCAACGGATAGTTGGCCGCGCGCACGCCGTGGTGCAGCGCCAGGTAGATGCAGGTCGGGGTCTTGCCCGCGCGCGACACCGCGACCAGGATGACATCGGCCTCGTCGTAGTTGACCGACATGCCGTCGTCGTGGGTCAGGGCGAAGTTCATCGCATTGATGCGGCGGTGGTAGCTCTCGAAATCGACGATGCCGTGCGCGCGGCCGACGCGCGATTCGCGCGCGGCCGACAGTTCCCGCTCCAGCGGTTCGATGAAGGGTGCGAACACGTCCAGCACCAGCGCCCCGCTCTCCCCCAGTACGCCGGCCAGCGACGAGTCCACGCAGGAACTGATCACGATCGGGCGCGTGCCCATGGCCTCGCCGCGGGCACGGATCAGCCCGGCCACTTCGCGCGCGCGTTCCTCGTTGTCGACGAAGGGAATCCGGTTGGTACTGAACTGGGTGCCGGTGAACTGGGTCAGCAGGCTGTGTCCGATGGTTTCGGCGGTGATGCCGGTGCCATCGGAGACGTAGAACACGGGACGGGGGCTGGTCATGCACGCTCCGCGGCGGCGGGTGAGCGCCGCGGCGCCCGGGGAGGCTAAAATAACCGTTCCGCGCCGGGGCCGCCCGCACGGCGCTCCCACCGCGACACGGAGTTTTCCCTTGAGTGCCAACATCCTGTGGCTGAATGACCTGCGCCTGACCGACCTTGCCCAGGTCGGCGGCAAGAACTCGTCCCTCGGCGAGATGATCGGCAACCTCGCCGGCCTCGGCGTCTCGGTTCCCGGCGGTTTCGCCACCACGGCCGATGCATTCAAGGCCTTCATCGCCCACAACGACCTGCACCAGCGGATCTTCGACCGTCTGGCACCGCTGGACGTGGAGGACGTCGATGCGCTGACCGCAGCCGGCAAGGAGATCCGCGGCTGGGTCATCGACGCGCCGCTGCAGCCCGACCTCGACGCCGACATCCGCGCCGCCTACCACAAGCTGGCAGCGGAGAACGGCGGCGGCGACGTCGCGGTCGCGGTGCGCTCCTCGGCGACCGCCGAGGACCTGCCCGATGCTTCGTTCGCCGGCCAGCAGGAAACCTTCCTCAACGTGACCGGCGCCGACGACGTGGTGGCCAAGGTCAAGGAAGTCTTCGCCAGCCTGTACAACGACCGTGCGATCGCCTACCGCGTGCACCACGGCTTCAAGCACGAGGACGTGTTCCTCTCGGCCGGCGTGCAGCTGATGGTGCGCTCGGACGTGGGCGCCTCGGGCGTGCTGTTCACCCTGGACACCGAGTCGGGCTTTCGCGACGTGGTGTTCATCACCTCCAGCTACGGCCTGGGCGAGATGGTGGTCCAGGGCGCGGTCAATCCGGACGAGTTCTACGTCTACAAGCCCACGCTCGAGGCCGGCAAGCCGGCAATCCTGCGCCGCTCGATCGGCAGCAAGCAGCTGCGCATGGTCTATTCCGACACGCCCGGCGAGCGCGTGCGCATCGAGGACACGCCGGCCGAGCTGCGCAACACCTTCTCGATCAGCGACGAGGACGTGCAGGAACTCGCGCGCCAGGCGCTGACCATCGAGAAGCACTACCAGCGCCCGATGGACATCGAATGGGCGAAGGACGGCGTCTCGGGCAAGCTGTTCATCGTGCAGGCGCGCCCGGAAACGGTGAAGTCGCGCGCCAAGGCCACGCAGATGGAGCGCTTCCATCTCGGCGCCCGCGGCGAGGTGCTGGCCGAGGGCCGCGCGATCGGCCAGAAGATCGGCGCCGGCGTTGCCCGCGTGGTGCGCTCGCTCGAGGACATGAACAAGGTCCAGCCCGGCGACGTGCTGGTGGCCGACATGACCGACCCGGACTGGGAGCCGGTGATGAAGCGCGCCTCGGCCATCGTCACCAACCGCGGCGGCCGCACCTGCCACGCGGCGATCATCGCCCGTGAGCTGGGCGTGCCGGCGGTCGTGGGCACCGGCAACGCCCTGGAGCTGATCGAGGACGGCAAGGAAGTCACGGTCAGCTGCGCCGAGGGCGACACCGGCTACATCTACGACGGCAAGCTCGAGTTCGAGCGCATCACCACGGATCTTTCGTCGATGCCCGAGGCGCCGCTGAAGATCATGATGAACGTCGCCAACCCCGAGCGCGCGTTCGACTTCGGCCAGCTGCCCAATGCCGGCATCGGCCTGGCGCGGCTGGAGATGATCATCGCCGCGCACATCGGCGTGCATCCCAACGCCCTGCTCGAATACGACAGGCAGGATGCGGAGACCAGGAAGAAGATCGACGAGAAGACCCGCGGCTACTCCGATCCGGTCGGCTTCTACGTCGACCGCCTGGCCGAGGGCATCGCCACCCTGACCGCCTCGGTGGCGCCTAATCCGGTGATCGTGCGCCTGTCGGACTTCAAGTCCAACGAGTACGCCAACCTGATCGGCGGCAGCCGCTACGAGCCCGAGGAAGAGAACCCGATGATCGGCTTCCGCGGCGCCAGCCGCTACGTCGATCCCTCCTTCACCGATGCCTTCGCGCTGGAGTGCAAGGCGGTGCTGAAGGTGCGCAACGACATGGGCCTGACCAACCTGTGGGTCATGATCCCGTTCGTGCGCACGCTCGAGGAAGGCCGCAAGGTGGTCGAGGTGCTGGAGAAGAACGGCCTCAAGCAGGGCGAGGCCGGGCTGAAGATCATCATGATGTGCGAGGTGCCGTCGAACGCCCTGCTGGCCGACGAGTTCCTGGAGATCTTCGACGGTTTCTCCATCGGCTCCAACGACCTCACCCAGCTGACCCTGGGCCTGGACCGCGACTCTTCGATCGTCGCCCACCTGTTCGACGAACGCGATCCCGCGGTCAAGAAGCTGCTGTCGCTGGCGATCAAGTCCGCGCGCGCCAAGGGCAAGTACGTCGGCATCTGCGGCCAGGGCCCGTCCGACCATCCGGACCTGGCGCAGTGGCTGATGGACGAGGGCATCGAATCGGTGTCGCTCAACCCCGACACGGTGGTCGACACCTGGCTGAAGCTGGCCAAGTCGAAGGCGAAATCGGCCTGACCGCTGCAATCAAGAAACCTGATTGGCACGCTTCTGATTGGCACGATCTTTCAGTCTCCCTTCTCCCGCGTGCGGGAAAAGATGCCCGCAGGGCGGATGCGGGCTGCTTTGCCCCCACCCCAACCCTCCCCCGCATGCGGCGGAGGGGGGTAAAACCGTGTTGCTGAGGGTTCGTGCCAATCAGGTCAAGAAAGAGCCCGGATCTTCCCGGGCTTTTTCCTGCGCAGCGCTCCGCGCCAGCTGATCGGCACGAACATCCAGGCGCACGGCATCGCCCTTCTCCGTCTACGGGACAGGGCTGGGGTGCGGGACAAAGCGTCCCCCTCCGCCCGTCGCGCACCTGCCCGGCCCGGCGCAGCGCCGGACATTCGCTCGACACGCGCGGCAATGCCGCGCAAGCAGGCCGTCCTCACCCTCCACATGCGAGGGAAAGGAGCCGGGAGATCGTGCGCATCAGGTGCCGCCAATCCCGGATCCGCCGGCGGGATCGTCAGGTCCAGTCGAAGGTCAACAGCACCGTGCGCGTTTCCGGCTCGTAGAACAGCAGGATCGCGTCCGCGCCCGTGTCCTGCCAGGGATAGCCCGCCACGCTGGCGATGAAGCGGAACGGCCGGCCATCGCCAAGCCGAGGGAACACGTTCTCCATGTCCTCGGTGTCCATGCGGAACGCCGCCGGGATCTCCGGACAGTCGGTCCAGTTACCGAAGCCGGTGACGCCGCCCAACTGGTCGAGGATCGCGCCCTCGCCCCAATTGTTGCGCTTCAACGGATCCGCGCTGTCGGCGTAGGTGAGGATGCCGTAGGTGGCGTAGCGCGCCTTCGATGCCTCGAAGCTGGCCCGCTGCACCGCGTAGTGCGCTTCCAGATCGGCCTGGCGCGCAGCCTGGTAGGCGCGGATGTCGGCGCTGTCGACGTCCGGCGCGGGACGCTCGAGCAGGAAGTAGTCGCGTTCGCCGAGGAAGCGGTAGTGGCCGTCCGGTTCCCGCCGGAACGCCAGCCAGTTCTCGCGGGTGAAGGCGTTGTGCGCATCGCTGGTGTCTTCGCCCACGTAGCCGGCGTCCGGCTCCAGCGGCGTCACCAGGTGCAGTGCTCCGCGCCAAGCCGGATCGATCGCCGACAGTTCGATCGACACCAGCGGATGCAGGTGTCGCGCCAGCCATGCCTGGTCTTCGACGAAGACGTCTTCGGCGGGCGGGCGGGAACACGCACAAGCGCGCGCAAGCGCGCGTCGGCCTGCTTGATGTCCGTCTCCATGCGTTCAGCCTCCCGCAAGCGCGCCGAAATGGCGGCGGTAGTGCTGCAGCTCGGCGATCGAGTCGTGCACGTCGCTGAGCGCGGTGTGCGAGGCATGCTTGGTGAAGCCGGCCAGCACCTGCGGCGCCCAGCGGCGGGCCAGCTCCTTGATCGTGCTGACGTCGAGGTTGCGGTAGTGGAAGAACGTCTCCAGCGCCGGCATCTGCCGGTGCAGGAAGCGCCGGTCCTGGCAGATCGAGTTGCCGCACATCGGCGATTTGCCCGGGGCCAGCCACTCGCGCAGGAAGTCCAGCGTCCGCGCCTCGGCCTCGGCCAGGCCCACGCCCTGGTCGAGCGCACGCTGCCACAGGCCCGAGCGCCGGTGCTGGTTGCGGTTCCAGTCGTCCATCGCCTCGAGCGTGTCGAGCGTCTGCGCGATCGCCAGCTCCGGGCCTTCGGCCAGCACGTTGAGGTTGGCGTCGGTGACGACGGTCGCGATCTCCAGGATCTGGTCGTGGTCGGTATCGAGCCCGGTCATTTCCAGGTCGATCCAGATCAGCCGTCCTTCGCCAAGCCTGTCTGCCGTTGCGGTCATGCGTCGCGTTCGTCTGAGGGACTGCGCATGATAGCCCAGCCGCCAGGCCAGACCGCGGCGGCCCTGCCCGGCGTCCAGGGCCGCGCCGCCTGCCGGCCTCAGCCCGGCGGCAGGCCGCGCTTGCGGCGGAAATAGTTGCGCAGCATCGGCCCGGCCGCGTCGGCCAGCACGCCGCCGGTGACCGCGATGCGGTGGTTGTGGCGCGGATCGGCGAGGACGTCGAACACGCTGCCGGCGGCGCCGGTCTTGGGGTCGAGGGCGCCGAACACCACGCGCGCAAGGCGCGCATGCACCATCGCCATCGCGCACATGGTGCAGGGTTCGAGCGTGACGTAGAGCGTGCAGCCGACCAGGCGATGGTTGCCGAGCGCGCGGCCGGCTTCGCGCAGCGCGACGATCTCGGCATGCGCGCTGGGGTCGTGCTGGCCGATGTTGCGGTTCCAGCCCTCGCCGATCACCCGGCCCGCGGCGTCCAGCACCACTGCGCCGACCGGGATCTCGTCGAAATCGCGCTCCGCGCGCGCCGCCAGCGCCAGCGCATGCCGCATCCAGTGCAGGTCGTCATCGCCGGTCGTGGGCGTGGCGGCAGGCGTAATGGCGGGAAGCAGGCGCGGGTCGCTGGACATCGGCGCGATTGTTTCATGTCGCCGCGGGGGCGTCATCGCGCGCCTCCGGTCCGGCCTCGCGGGCCAGCGCCAGCCAGGCCTGCGCGGCGTGCGAGAGGAAGCCGCCACGGCGCCAGACCAGGGCCATGTGCCAGTCGATGTCCGGCTCGTCCAGCAGCACGTACTGCACCTCGGGATGGCGCCGCTGTTCGGCGATCATCCGCGGCAGCAGCGCCAGTCCCTGCCCGGCTGCGACCAGGGCGACGATGAAGTCGGTCTGGCCGCTGCGCGCGGCCTCGATCGGCTGGAAGCCGCTGCGCTGGCAGCCGTCGAGGATGCGCCGGTTCAGGGCGAACCCCTCCTCGAACAGGATGAACGGCGTCTCCCGCAGGTCCGCCAGCGAGACCTTGCGCCGGCGCCCTGCGGGGTGCCCGGGCGGCAGCAGCACCATCAGCGGTTCGCGCCGCACCGGCTGCCAGTCGAAGGCCTCGGGCACCGGCAGCAGGCTGCCTGCCAGCTCGATCTCGCCTGCCAGCAGGTGGTCCTCCAGCGCCTGGCTGCCGTGCTCCATCAGGCGGATGTCGATGTCGGGATAGCGCCGGCGATAGCGCGCGAACAAGGGCGCGAACAGGGTGTTGCTGCCCAGCGGCGGCAGGCCCAGGCGCAGCTCGCCGCGGCGCAGGCCGCGCAGTTCGTCGAGTTCGCCGCGCATGCTGTCGCGCTCGGCCAGCATCGACAAGGCGCGCCGGTAGACGATCTCCCCGGCCGGCGTCAGCCGCACGCCATGGCCCAGACGCTCCAACAGGGTCGCGCCAAGCTCGTCCTCGAGCTGGCGGATCGACTTGCTGATCGTCGGCTGGGTGGCATGCAGGGTGCGCGCAGCGGCCGAGAAGCCGTCGCGGCGCACCACCTCCACCAGCGCCCGCAGATAGCGCAGCTCCATGGGCATTCCCAAATCGAATCATGCGGATTCAAACAATTCATTTCATTTATGGCAAGCCCAGGTCCACAGTGACTACATGAAAACCACCGGCCAACGTGCCCTGCCCGTCCTGCATGCCACCCGCACGCGGCTGCGGCGCGGGGTGCGCGGCAGCCGCTGGGCGCAGGTGGCGATCATCGTCGCGGTCTGGGCCGGCGCCGAAGCGCTGGTGCATGCGCTGCACGTGCCGATTCCCGGCGGCATCGTGGGCATGCTGGCTCTGCTGGTGTTGCTCTCGACCCATGGCCTCGCCAGCCGCACCCTGGACCAGGGGTCGAGCTTCCTGCTGGCCGAGATGCTGCTGTTCTTCGTGCCGGCTGCGCTGATCGTGCTCGACAACCCGCAACTGCTGGGCCTGCTCGGACTCAAGCTGCTGGCGGTTGTCCTGGCCGGTACCTGCCTGGTGATGGTGTGCACGGCGTTGACCGTGGACCTGTGCTGCCGCTGGAGTGCGCGCCATGAACGCTGATCTCTGGGCGGTGTGGCTGTCGCCGCTGTTCTGGTCGGCGGCAACCATCCTGTCCTACATGGCGGCCAAGCGCCTGTACCGGCGCGCGCCGCGCTGGTGGGCCTCGCCGCTGCTGCTGGCGCCCGCCGCGTTGCTGCTGCTCGCGCTCGCCCTGCACACCAGCTACCGCGAGTACATCCGCGGCACCCACTGGCTGCTGCTGATGCTCGGGCCGGTCACGGTCGCCTTCGCGGTGCCGATCTACCAGCAGCGCGCCCTGATCCGGAAGCACTGGAAGGTGCTCGGGCTGGGCGTGCTGGTCGGCAGCACGGTGGCGATCCTCAGTGCCTGGGGGCTGGCCACGCTGCTGCACCTCTCGCCGGAGCTGCGCGCCAGCCTTGCGCCGCGTTCGATCACCACGCCGTTCGCGATGACGATCTCCGGCGAGGTCGGCGGCGTGCCGGAACTGACCGCGGTGTTCGTGATCCTGACCGGCATCTGCGGCGCGATGCTCGGCCAGTTCGTGGTCCGCGTGCTGCCGCTGCAGACCTCGATGGCCCGCGGCGCCCTGCTGGGCATGGGCGCGCACGGCGCCGGCGTGGCCAAGGCACGCGAGATCGGCAACGAGGAAGGCGCGATCGCCGGCCTGGTGATGGTGCTGGCCGGTCTGCTCAACGTCGCCCTGGCGCCGTTGCTGATCCGGTTGCTGTAGCCGGCCGCGATCACGCGTCGCGATTTCCTGCCGTGTTGCATGCCGACAGCGCGCGCCATAGGCGCACGATCACCGTTTGCGATCCCGGCTTGCGCCAGCGGTGGAAAATGGGGAACGTGAACCCGATGACGGTATCCATCCGGACCTCCACTTGAGCGGCGACCGCGCCACCGACCCGCCACCCGCCCCGGTCCGCAGCTTTCCGCCGGTGGTGCGCGCGGATGCACGCGTGCTGGTCCTGGGCAGCATGCCCGGCGATGCCTCGCTGGCCGCGGCGCGCTACTACGCGCATCCGCGCAACCTGTTCTGGCCGATCATGGGCGCGCTGGCCGGCGCCGCTCCGGAACTGGACTATGACACCCGTCTGAAGCGGTTGCAGGCGGCGGGCATCGCGCTGTGGGACGTGATTGCCGAGTGCGTGCGGCCGGGCAGCCTGGATGCGCGCATCCGTGCCGGCAGCATCGTCGTCAACGATCTGCCGGGGCTGCTGGCGCGGCATCCGGGCATCGAGCGGGTGTGCTGCAACGGCGCCACCGCCGATGCGCTGTTCCGGCGCCACGTGCTGCCGAAGTTGGCGCCGTCGCCGCAGGTGGTGCGGTTGCCCTCGACCAGCCCGGCGCATGCGGCGATGGGGTTTGCGGAAAAACTGGCGGCATGGCGGGCCGGTCTCGGCATCGATTGAGGCGCCTGCGCGCGCGGAACGTTGCATTCCCCGCATCGGCGGCCGTCCGCCACGTGGCGATGGCATGCTGGCTCCCCGCCCGCCAACGCCAGCAGCACCACCATGACCACCCTCATCGCGCCCCGCGTGCACGATCTTGGCGGCTTCCAGGTCCGCCGCGCAGTCCCCACGCTGCAGGCCCGCAGCGTCGGTCCATTCGTGTTCGTCGACCATATGGGCCCGGCGGTGTTCGAGCGAGGCCATGGCGTCGACGTACGCCCGCATCCGCATATCGGCCTGGCGACGGTGACCTTCCTGTGGTCGGGCCGCATCCGCCATCGCGATTCGCTGGGCTCCACCCAGGACATCGCCGCCGGCGACGTCAACTGGATGACCGCCGGCCGCGGCATCACCCATTCCGAGCGCACGCCGCTGCAGTTGCGCGAGGGCGAGCACCCGCTGCACGGCATGCAGACCTGGGTGGCGCTGCCGAAGGCGCACGAGGAAACCGCGCCGTCCTTCCACCACCACACCGCCGACAGCCTGCCGCAGTTCCTGCGCGACGGTGCCCGCGTGCGGGTGATCGCCGGGCGCGGTTTCGGCGAGGAATCGCCTGTGCGCGTGTTCGCCGACACGCTCAATGTCGCGCTGGACCTCGATGCCGATGCGCAGATCGCGATCCCGCCCTCGCATCGCGAGCGCGCGTTGTATGTGCTGGAGGGCGATGCGCAGATCGACGGCGCCGACATTCCCAACCGCCACCTGGCGCTGCTCGACCCGGGATCGCCGGCGGTGCTGCGCGCGCGAACGCCGGTCAAGGCGATGCTGTTCGGCGGCGAGCCGCTCGACGGCCCGCGCCACCTGTGGTGGAACTTCGTGTCGTCGTCGAAGGACCGCATCGAACAGGCCAAGCAGGACTGGCTGGACGGCAGGTTCGGCAAGGTCGACGGCGACGACGAGTTCATCCCGCTGCCGGAACGGTGACATTTGTCACAATTCCTTCCGCAACGCAGCACGCAACTGGAGTATGTTCAGAACCCTGCCTGACAGGGGGAAGTGCGATGCGTATCTCCAGATGGTTGCCGGTCGCCGGCGCCCTGCTGCTGTGCCTGTGCGCGGGGAGCGCAGCGGCACAAAGCCGTGACCAGTGCCCCACCCTGCCCGCCGGTGCCGGCGTGCAATGGCACGTGGTCGAAGGCGGCGATTTCGTGTTCTGCCGCGCGGTGGAATCGAGCACCGGCGAGCAGGCGTTCGCGGTGTCGATCGGCCGCAATGCGCAGTTCCGGCCCCGCCGCAGCAGTCGGGTGGGCGAGCGCGTGACCATCGACGGCAACCCCGTGTACTGGCACGAGGGCGACGTCGCGCTGGCGCCGGGGCTGATGATCCGCGAAACGCTGCTGGAGCTGCCCTCGGGCGACTTCGCCCACATCATCGTCCGCGCGCAGGACGAGGCGCGACTGACGAAATCGCTGGCCGACGCCCAGGCGCTGGAGTTCTCCGGGCAGCAGTTCGGCGGCAGATAGGCGCACGTGCTGCTGGACCCCGGGTGGGATCCAGCAGCACCGACCAACGCTTCCGGAACAGAAGCGGCCCTGCTGGTAGTCGACAAAGGCCTGCATCAGCTCTTCCCGCGTGTTCATGACGAACGGCCCGTGGCGCGCCACCGGCTCGCGCAGCGGCCGTCCCGCGACCAGGATCAGGCGCGCGCCATCCGCGCCCGCCGCCAGGCGCAAGTCCGCGCCACCGCCGAGCAGTGCCAGTTCCTGGGTCGCCAGCGGGCGCGCATCCTCGCCCTCGCCGACCGTGGCCGCGCCCTCGAAGGCGTAGGCGAACGCGTTGTGGCCCTCGGGCAACGCGTACTGCCAGCGCGCACCGGGCGCCAGGGCGATGTCCAGATACAGCGGATCGGTGGCCGGTTGCGAGATCGGCCCGGCCACGCCGTCGACGCTGCCGGCGATGACCTTCACCGTCACCCCATCCGCGGGCGTGAGCACCGGCAACTGGTCGGGCGCGAACTCCTGGTAGCGCGGCGCGGTCATCTTCTCGCGCGCCGGCAGGTTGACCCACAACTGGAAGCCGCGCATGCGCCCTTCCTGCTGCTCGGGCATTTCCGAATGCACCAGGCCGCGGCCGGCGGTCATCCACT
>JAFAFY010000055.1 GCA_023423235.1 Pseudomonadota bacterium | reverse complement strand
GCGGTCGCCACCCACAAGGCGCCGTCTTCCTGCAGCAGCAGGTGCCGGGAGGTGATGGCACGCGCCGCGCTCTGTCCCAGCGGCACCGGGACCGGCACGCTGCGGTCGCCGGCAACGCGCCACAGGCCGCGGTAGGTGCCGATCCAGTAGCCACCGTCGCGGTCGCGGACGACCGACTGCACCAGGTTGGGCCGGGCGAACATGCCGGCCCAGGCCGGCATCCGCCACACGCCGTCGGTGCCGCGAATCGCCAGCCCCATGCTGCCGCCAGCCCAGACCTCGCCGTCGACGATGCCGATCCAGACCATCAGCGCATCGGGCTGGTCGCCGGGCAGCACCACGCGTTGCACGCGCTTGCCGTCATAGCTGGCCAGGCCTTCGATGGTGGCCGCCCACAGCGTGCCTTCGTCGTCGAAAGTGATCGACACCACCGTGTCGCTGGGCAGGCTGTCGGGATCGCCCGGCACGTGCTTCAGGTGCGCCAGCAGCTTGCCGTCGCGGGTACCGAAGATGCCCTGACCGCCGGTGGCCAGCCACATTTCGCCGGGACGGCTGGCGAAATCCCAGGTATCGCCGGCCTTGAAGCCGGGCCAGGTCTCGTCGCGGATGTGGCGGAAGCCGCGGCGGTCGGTGTCGAGGACGCTGACCGCGCTTTCCTGGCCCGCAGTCCAGACGCGGTTCTCCGCATCCACGTGCAGCGCCTGCAGGGAATTCCCGGAAAGGGACGTGGGGTCGTTCAGATCGTGGTGCCATACCTCCACCGAGATGCCATCCAGGCGCGCCAGTCCATCGGCGGTCGCGGCCCAGATGTATCCGTCATGGTCACGCGCCACCCCCATCACGTCGCTGGAGGGCAGTCCGTCTGCAACGCTGACCACCCGCAACCGGGGCGTTTCCGGGGTGGCGGCCGCCACCATGCCCGCCAGCAGGGCGAGGCCACAGATCCCGAAGACCCCGATGATCACCGCACGCATCCGCATTCCCGTCCCCTGGCCTGTCCCGCGCGCCCTACCCGCATGGTCGCGCCGGATTGCGTTCCCCGCCGCGATGCTCGCAACGCAGCGTTTTGGATGCAAGCCATGTGAAGCGGCCAGGCCGACCCGCAACCTGCGGCATTCGTGCCTAGAATCGGCCAAGGCCACCTGCGCCACGGGACCCCCGATGCCTCCATCCCTGCAACCGCTTTCGCCAACCCGACTCCCGGCACCGGCAATCCGATTGCCGCATCCGCCGATGTCCTGCGTGCTGGTCGCGGCCCTGGCCTGGACCGCGCATGCCCACGCCGCGCCGGCGCGGTATGCCCTGGACCCGGTACACACCCGGGTGATGTTCGACATCGACCACGCGGGCTTTTCCAGGGCCATCGGCACGGTGTCGGGCAGCACCGGCACCCTGCTGTACGACCCGGACGACTGGACGCTGTCGCGGGTCGAGGTTACGGTGCCGGTCACGCACATCGACCTGGGCGACGCGGACTGGAACCGGGCCACACTGGCGCGCAACCTGCTGGACGCCGACACGTATCCGGTCGCGACCTTCATCTCCACCCGCGTGGTGCCGATCGATGCCACGCGCGCCGTGGTCCACGGCCAGCTGACGCTGCGCGGCGTGACCCGGGACATCGAACTGCAGGTGGTCCAGAACGGACACCGCCGCCACCCGCTGCCGCCATTCCGGCGCACGGTCGGCTTCTCCGCCACCGCCGCGCTGTCGCGGAGCGATTTCGGCATGACCGCCTGGCGCTCGGTGATCGGCGATGCGGTCACGCTGCGGATCGAGGTCGAGGCGACACGCGTGCGCGGCGATGACAGCGGCGGAACCGGAACAGGTGCAGACGAACGCGATCCCGATGTCGATGGCGATATCGATGGCGATATCGATCCTGCGGGTGCCGGCGAGGCGGCCGGCAACCCGCCCGTCGTCGATCCGCCCGTAGCGACTTCCGCGGACAACGAGGCCGCCGGCGATGCTGCGCAGCACGACGCCGGGCACCGCACGCCCGCGCCGACCGGCGAGGACGATGCCATCGACCTGCCGTCCGCCGCGGAGCCCCGCCCATGACGATCAAGAACACCGCCACCCGCTGGGGCGGCGTCAGCCAGGCGCTGCACTGGGCCGTGGTCGCGCTGATCCTCGCCACCGGCGGCATCGGCCTGCTGATGGGCGGCATGCGCAACAGCCCGGACAAGATCGAGGTCTACGCACTGCACAAGTCGCTGGGCCTGACGATCCTCGCGCTGGCGTTGCTGCGCCTGCTGTGGCGGCTGTACGCCGGCGCACCCGCACCGGTGCCCGGCACGCCGCGTTGGCAGGCGCGACTGGCATCGCTGACCCATTGGCTGCTCTATGCCCTGCTGCTGGCAATCCCGATCAGCGGCTGGACGTTCAACTCCGCGGCCGGCTATCCGCTGCAATGGTTCGGCCTGTTCAACCTGCCGGCCCTGGTCGAACGCAACCCGGCGCTGCGCGGCGCCGCGGGCAATGCGCACGAATGGCTGTTCTGGACTCTGGTGGCGCTGGCACTGGGCCATGCCGCGGCCGCGCTGTACCACCACGTCTTCCGCCGCGACGCCACCCTGGCGCGCATGCTGCCGCGCGGCTGGCTGCGCAGCGGCGCCGATGCTTCTCCGACACTGCCACGGGACTGACCCATGCCGCATACACTCCTCCGCGCCCTGCGCCCCGCCCTGCTCGCCGCGCTGCTGCTGCCGTTGCCGGCCCTGGCCACCGACTACGTGCAATTGCCCGGCTCGTCGCTGGCCTTCGCCGGCAAGTACCAGGGCGAGGTGTTCACCGGCACCTTCCCGGGCTTCGTCACCACGCTGCGCTTCGACCCGGCGCGGCTCGACGCCGCCGCGCTGTCGGTCGCCATTCCGCTCGCTTCGGCCACCACCCGCAACGACGACTACGACCTGGAGATGCGCGGCCCGGCGTTCCTGGACGCGGCGAAGTTCGCCCAGGCCACCTACACCGCGCACCGCTTCCGCGATCTCGGCGATGGCAACTATGCCGCCGACGGCGAGCTGAGCCTGCGCGGCGTCCGCAAGCCGGTCACCCTGCACTTCCACTGGACGCCGGGCGCGCGTCCGCTGCTGTCGGGCCGCGCCAGCGTGCGCCGGCTGGATTTCGGCGTCGGCGGCGGCGAATGGGCCGACACCGGCACGATCCCGGACGAAATCGCGGTCAGTACCCGCGTCTACCTGCGACCGGCGGATTGAAGGCCGCGCCCATGCCGGTCTTCCGATGCCGCATCCGCGGCGAACGTTTCCCCGGTGCCCTGGCGGGGGAGCCGGGGCCGGTCGGGTTCTACACCACCCGGTACGTGCAGGCGCCATCCGCGGAGGCGGCCGAATCGGCTGCGTTGACCCAGCTTCGCGCCGAGCCCGGGTTCGCGCGGGTGCGGCCGGAGGAGTGGACGGAAGCTGCTCAGGTGTTCTTCGAGCGGATCGAGCAAGTCGGGGGACTGGCGGCCGATGCGTCGCCTGCGCCCGGCCGGGGCTTCACCTTCTTCCGGATGGAAACCTGACCTTGCCGCAGTCCGCGCGATGCGCGCGCGGCAGGGCTTCAGTCTTCGAGCCGCAACAGGCCACGCACCGCGGCGGCATCGAACGGCCAGTCGAGCTCCTGGCCACTGGCGTCGTGCAGTACCGGTACGCGCAAGCCGTAACGCGCTTCCAGTAGCGCATCGTCGTCGATGAACACGCTGTCGAACTCCGGCACGCCGGCCGCCGCCAGCACGTCGAGAGCGAGATCGCACAGGTGGCAGTCGTCGCGCTGGTACAGGATCAGGGCCGGAGCTGTCATGCCGCGTCGCGTCAGGTTGCAGGGTCGGGCGGCCCGTAGAATAGCGCGATGGCAGTCAGCACCTTCGACCTCTACAAGATCGGCATCGGTCCCAGCTCCTCGCACACGGTCGGGCCGATGCGCGGGGGCGCGCGTTTCGTGCGCCGCTGGCTGGAGGTCCCCGGCCGCCTGGACGAGGTGGCGCGGGTGCGCGCCGAAGTGTTCGGCTCGCTGGCGCTGACCGGCCGCGGCCACGGCACCGACAAGGCGGTGATGATGGGCC
>JAFAFY010000016.1 GCA_023423235.1 Pseudomonadota bacterium | reverse complement strand
AGTTCCAGTTCATCACCCTGGCCGGGATCCACATCAACTGGTTCAACAGCTTCCGCTTCGCCCACGACTACGCCCGCGGCGAGGGCATGCGCCACTACGTCGAGCAGGTGCAGGAGCCCGAGTTCGCCGCGCGCGACAAGGGCTATACCTTCGTGTCGCACCAGCAGGAAGTCGGCGCGGGCTACTTCGACGACGTCACCACGGTGATCCAGGGCGGCACCTCCAGCGTGACCGCGCTGACCGGCTCGACGGAAGAAGAACAGTTCTACGAGTCGGAGAAGGCCGCCTGACCGCAGGTTCGCCTGCCACGGAGGGCGGGCCCGCGGGCGTCACCGGTCACGGTGCGGCAGCAGGAAAAGGCCGGGCATTGCCCGGCCTTTCCGTATCTGCGCGTAGTGGCGTTGCAGGCTGCGCGATGCCGCCCTACTTGCGCACGTCCTGGGTGTGCGTCTGCAGCGCCTCGGCCAGGCCCGGCACGATGTCGGCCCCGGTCGGCACGGTGATGCTGGAGCCGGTGAGCTCATCGCCGATCGGCTGCGCGCGGCCGCCCAGGCAGGTCTGCAGGAACCCTTCGGCCACCGCGTTGAAGGCCTTGTTGTTTTCAGGGCGATGGAAGCCATGGCCCTCGTCGGTGAACAGCACGTAGGTCACCGGGATGTGCTTGGCGGTCATCGCCTCGACGATCTGGTCGCTCTCGGCCTGCTTCACGCGCGGGTCGTTGGCGCCCTGGCCGATCAGCAGCGGCCGGGTGATCGCGTCGGCGCGGGTCAGCGGCGAGCGTTCGGTCAGCCAGGCGCGGCCTTCTTCGGTACGCGGGTCGCCCATGCGGCGGGCGAGCTGCTCGAAGAAGCTGGCCCAGTACGGCGGCACCGTCGCCAGCAGCGTGTTGAGGTTCGCCGGGCCCACGATGTCGACGCCGCAGGCGAAGGTGTCGGGGGTGAAGGTGAGCCCGACCAGGGTGGCGTAGCCGCCATAGCTGCCGCCCATGATCGCGACCTTGTCGGCGGTGGTGACGCCGCTGTCGACCGCCCACTGCACCGCGTCGAGCAGGTCATCGTGCATCTTGCCGGCCCATTCGCCGTTGCCGGCATTGGTGAAGTCCTTGCCGAACCCGGTCGAGCCGCGGAAGTTGACCGACAGCACCGCATAGCCGCGGTTGGCCAGCCACTGGTCGTAGCCGCTGTAGCCGTAGCCGTCACGCGCCCACGGCCCGCCGTGCACCAGCAGCACCATCGGCACCGGCGCATCGGCCTTGCCGTCGTTGTCGTGGTCGGCGTGCCGGGGCAGGGTGAGGTAGCTGACCAGGGTCAGGCCGTCGCGCGATTTCAGTTCCTGCGGCCACATCGGTACCAGCGGCTTGCCGTCGAGCGCCGGACGGCCGGAGAACAGCTTGGTCAGCGTGCCCTCGGCGCCGTCCTGGCCGCGGTCGTAGCGGTAGTAGACCACCGGCGACTCGGCGGCCGAGTAGGCGACCAGCCAGCTGCGGTCGTCCAGCGTACGGCTGTTGACGGAGACCTCGCCGGGGCCGATCGCTTCAAGTTTGGCGAGGTCCGCGGCGATGGCGTCGTCGAGCGTGGTCCATTCGTCGCGCAGGTAGTTGACCGACACCGCCTGGATGACGCCCGTGCGCGGGTCGGCCAGGCCGCCGCCGACATCGGCCCGTGCATCCTCGTGCACCAGCGTGCGTGTGCCGGTGGCGGTATCCACGGCGAACAGCGCCGAGGTGTTGCGTTCGCGCGAGTCGCGCATGTACAGGGTCTTGCCGTCGGTCGTCAGACCGGCGGCGCCGGTGCCCAGCACGTCCTCGAACGG
Source organism: Pseudomonadota bacterium (assembly GCA_023423235.1). GTDB lineage: Bacteria > Pseudomonadota > Gammaproteobacteria > Xanthomonadales > Xanthomonadaceae > Luteimonas. Next base: position 1,284 of record JAFAFY010000016.1, on the reverse strand, counting down.
AATGTCGTCCTGCTTCTCCCAGGCCTCGCCATTGCGGCGCAGGATGTCCATGCCGCCGTCGGGCCGGCTGCGCGAGGCGAAGCGCAGGGCGTAGTCCGCATCCACGATGTAGCCGGCGATCTGCGTCTCGTTCTTCTCCACCAGCGTGCGCGCGCCTCTGGCCAGATCCACCCGGTAGAGGTCGTGCCACTGCGGGTCGCGGTCGTTCATGCCGACCAGGATGGTGTCCGGGTGCAGGTGGCTGACGCCGACGACATCGGCCGTGGTCTTGGCGAACGGCGTCAGGTCGCGGCTCTGGCCACTGTCGAGATCGACGGCGAACAGGTGGAAGTCCTCGTCGCCGCCGGTGTCGCGCAAGTACAGCAGCGTGCCCGGGCGATAGCTCCAGAAATAGCTGCGGATACCGCGCGCAGTGTCCTGGGTGACCGCCTTCGCGGCTGCCGGATCATCGGCCGGCGCGACCCAGACATTCATGGTGCCGTCGACCGGCGCGATCCAGCTCAGGTACTTGCCGTCCGGGCTCAGCTGCACGCCGGCGCGCTCCGGGTTGCCGAACAGCGCCTCGCGCGGGATCAGCTCGACCTCGTCGAGCGTGACGGGCTGCGCGGCAGGCGCGCCGGCGGCGGGCGCGGTTTCGGTCTTGCCGCCACAGGCGGCCAGCGCGGCGCTGATGCCGGCTGCAAGCATGAGATGACGCATTGGTTTCCCCAGAGAAAGATGATGGCGCACGGTTGCCCCGGAAACGTTACCGCGGCGTGTCATGGGCGTTGTTTGAAACGTGTTAATCATCCCAATCCGTGGCCATGGCCAGGGACGGGCAGTATGCGCTCCGGCCCTGGAGATGCCGGATGTGGTCTGCATGCTGCGCGCCCATGTGGTCCCGGAACATGCAAAAATGCCGGCGCTGCGGTTGTGCCTGTCCGGGAGACTGCAGCAGTCGTGCAGGGGGCGCGAAGGAGTTCGATTCCACTGACGGAGTTTGTCGACGATGCACGGATATGCGTTGCCGCAGTTGGCCCGCGCCAGCACCCTGGGCCAGGATGACCGCCTGTTGCGTGTGCGCACGCCGCTGGACCCGGACCCGTTCGTGGTCCACCGCTTCCGCGGGCGCGAAGGGCTGTCCTGTCCCTACAGCTTCAGCATCGAACTGCTGGCGCTGGACGCCCATCTCGAACTCAAGCAACTGATCGGCCAGCCGGTCGTGCTGACCATGCAGGCGATGCCGGGCGAACGCCATTTCCACGGCTATGTCGAGGAGTTCGCGCGGACCGGCAGCAATGGCGG
>JAFAFY010000337.1 GCA_023423235.1 Pseudomonadota bacterium | reverse complement strand
TCGCCGGCGAGAACGTGCACCTGGAGCGCGAGGGCCTGGCCGGCCCCACCGCCAAGCAGTCGCGCGCGGCGGCGGCCGAGGCCGACCTGGTGCTGTTCGTGGTGGACGGGCGCGAGGGCGCGTCCGCACTCGACGACGAGATCCTGCGCTGGCTGCGCAAGATCGACAAACCCACGTTCCTGGTCATCAACAAGACCGATGGCCTCGACGCGCGCGCGGCCGAGGCCGAGTTCGCGCGCTACGGCTTCGCCGATACGCATGCCATCTCGTCCGCGCACCGCCAGGGCATCGACGAGCTGGTCGACGAGATCCTCGAAAAACTGCCGGAAGTGGGGCAGTCCGAGCAGCTCGACAGCGACCCCGAGCGCGTCCGCGTGACCTTCGTCGGCCGCCCCAATGTCGGCAAGTCGACCCTGGTCAACCGCATCCTCGGCGAGGAGCGGATGATCGCCTCGGAAGTCGCCGGCACCACCCGCGATTCGATCGAGGTGGACCTGGAGCGCGACGGCCGCAAGTACCGGCTGGTCGATACCGCCGGCATCCGCCGCAAGTCGAGGGTCGACGAGGCGGTGGAGACGTTCTCGATCATCAAGACCCTGCAGGCGATCGAGCATTCGCAGGTCTCGGTGGTGATGATCGACGCCAGCGAGGGCGTGACCGACCAGGACGCCAGCGTGCTCGGCGCGGTGCTCGATTCGGGCCGCGCGCTGGTGGTTGCGGTCAACAAGTGGGACGGCCTGAGCGCGTACCAGCGCGAGCAGACCGAGGCGCTGCTCTCGCGCAAGCTCTCGTTCGTGCCGTGGGCCGAGGCGGTACGCATCAGCGCCAAGCACGGCTCGGGCCTGCGCGAGCTGTTCCAGGCGATCCACCGCGCGCATGCGTCGGCCAACTACAAGTTCAGCACGGCCGATGTCACCAAGGCGCTGGAAATCGCCTACGAGAGCAACCCGCCGCCGGTCGTGCGCGGGCATGCGCCAAAGCTGCGCTTCGCCCATCCCGGCGGCGAGAACCCGCCGACGATCGTGGTCCACGGCAACCGCCTGCGGACCTTGCCCGACAGCTACCGGCGCTACCTGGAGAACTTCTTCCGCAAGCGTTTCAGGCTGGTCGGCACCCCGGTGCGTTTCATCTTCCGCGAGGGCGACAACCCCTACAAGGACAAGAAGAACGTGCTGACCGACCGCCAGCTGGCGAAGAAGAAGCGCCTGATCCGCCACGTCAAGCGCAAATGACGCGGCTGGGCACCGCCCGCCGATGATGGCCGCCGCGCGCGTCCCGGCGTTTCCGGATGTCACCATCGGCGTGCTGGCCGGCGGGCGCGCTTCGCGCCTGGGCGGCCTGGACAAGGCCTGGCTTGAGCGCGGCGGGGTGCCGCAGGTGTTGCGCTGGCAGCGCCGGTTCGCGCCGCAGACCGGGCATTTCCTGGTCAGCGCCAATCGCGATCTTGCGCGCTATGCCGCGCACGGCCTGACCGCAGTGCCGGACCGCATTGCCGATGCGGGGCCGCTGTCGGGTCTCGATGCGCTGGCCGCGGCCGCGCAGACGCCCTGGCTGCTGACGCTGCCGGTCGACCTGATCGACGTCAACGACTGCCTGCTGCAGACGCTGGCCCACCATGCAGGCACGCACGGCGCTTACGCGCAGGACGCCGATGGCGTGCAGCCGCTGGTGGCGCTGTGGCCGGTGGCCGCGCTGCGCGGAGCCGCGGCGGGCGCGCTGGCTTCGCAGGATTTCGCCGTGCGTTCGCTGCAGCAGACACTGGGCATGCGGTGCGCGCATTTCGCCGGTGTACGCTTCGGCAACCTCAACACCCCGGAGGACCTCGACGATGCCGGCATCGCCCGCAACTGACGCAGCTGCGCCCGGTTTCCCGCTGCGCATCGGTTTCGACGAAGCCTGCGCGATCGTAGATGCGGTCGCCGCGGCGCGCCGGCTGCAGGCCATCCCGCTGTCGCTGTCGCGCGCGCATGGCCACGTGCTGGCGCGAGACGTGGTGGCGCAACTGGCGCAGCCGCCGTTCGACAACTCGGCGATGGACGGCTTCGCGCTGCGACACGCCGACCTGGCCAGCGATGGCCCCACGCGGCTGCACCTGGTCGGCGACCAGTTCGCCGGCCTTGCCGGCGATTTCCGGCTCGCACCCGGCCAGTGCCTGCGCATCACCACCGGCGCGCAGATGCCCGAGGGCGCCGACACCGTGGTGATGAAGGAGAACACCCGCGTCCATGCCGGGCAGGGCAATGACGGCGAAAGCGACAACGAATACGTCGAAGTGCTGGTCGCGCCGCAGCCCGGGCAGCACGTGCGCCTCGCCGGCGAGGATGCGCGCGTGGGCGACCTGCTGCTGCGCGCCGACGACGTGCTCACGCCGAGCCGCATCGCGCTGGCCGCCTCGCAGGGCATCGCCCAGTTGGAGGTGGCGCGGCGGCCGACGGTCGCGGTGTTCGCCACCGGCGACGAACTGGTGGAACCCGGCATGCCGCTGCGCCCCGGGCAGATCTACAACTCCAACCGCGAGCAGCTGATGGGCCTGCTGCG